>NZ_CAMHRZ010000375.1 GCF_946187255.1 uncultured Ruminococcus sp. | reverse complement strand
GTTCTCGGCGAGCTGAACTTTCGCTCGGCTTAAACCGCACTTTCTGTAGTGCCTTACCGTTTGCCTTGTATTCAGCTCGTTTGGCTTTCTTTTCAGCATCAAGTTGCCTGAGATACTCTTGGGTCTTCTCCTTGCCCCAGTTCCACTGATGCGTATGAGCATTCTGCCGCCCTTTTTCGCTCACATACGACACATCACAGGTGCAGTTATCATGCCGCCTGTAAACATCTTTCGGGACTTCATCGGGGTATCTGTACCGCCCTGCAAGCCCAGCGCACCAGTCACAGCATCGAAAACCGTCCTTACGTTCTATGTAGCAGGAAAGCCCTGCCTTACTGCGAAATTCGGCGTTCTTCTTGATGTAGTCTGTCTGAAAACTGCCTGTGATGTTCTCGGCGGTGCGCCCCAGCACCTGAATAGCGTGCTCTGCTGTTTCCTTGACAGCCGCACCGCCTATCGCCGTCCTGATACGTTCGGCAGGGAAGTCAGCTTTCTGCGGTTTAAGTCCTATGCCTTTCTTTGCATCGAGGGCGCTTTGGACTTCCGCGCAGATGGCGTTTATATCATCGTAACCGCCCCGCAGGAGCGGTTCAAGAATGCTCCGGGCGATGTTGTAGTACATCTTTCCGTCGGGGAGATCGTCGGGCTTTGTCGTGCTTTCGATGGACTTCCGCAGGAGCTCACCCATACGGCGGGCGTATATGCTGGTATCTTCCATAGTAGCAGTGCCGTTCTCGACCTTGCGCTTGATGTGGGTAAGGGTGCTGTCCCTTGCGCACTTTGTATCAAATGCCGCCTTGATTTTATCGTGGAGTTCTGTGCCGATGTCCAGTTCTGCTCACCCCCATGCATGATAAATACGCCAAACTTTCGACCATGTCAACCAATTATGAATTATGAATTATGAATTATGAATTATCAAAGCCCTGTGAGACTATGCAGTTTTTCCTCATCGAAGTAGTCGGGGAAGGACTGCTGTATCTTGTTGACCGCATCGCCAATGCCCGAGAGCTGACCTGCATCAGGTTCAAACAGCGGTTCGTACATGACCTTAGTCTGATAGATGATACTGCGGTCATACTCATGGTTATCTCGCAGACAAGCCGCCAGATATCCCGCATTGAGGAAACCCACAGCAAAGTCACGCTGTGCTTTTCTAGCCGCCAGACGGAGCGTTTCATGACTTGCTCTGATAGCTTCGGGGGTGGTGGGGTTTGCTGTGGAAAATCCCAGGTCGTCAAGTGTCAGACCTGTTTCGCCTGCGAACATACTCGCTATAGTCTTCAGCTGTTCATTGAACGGGGTCATACTCTGCTGCTGGAACTGCCCAAGCACAGGATGTTCGCCTTCGCTGTCTTTATCGAAACGCAGAAAGCTGGATATAGTCGCTTCCCACTTGTCGGGCATTTCCGCTTCGGGATCCAGACCAAGCAGATACTTCTGCGGGAAGCTGTAGAACTCCGCAGATACCTCCGAACGTTTCAGGGTCCTCATCGCCGCATCCACCAGATCCATACACGCCCTGGATATCCTTGAACGTCCAAAGGGTCTTATCGGGTCAGGGCGATGTATCACAGGTACCAGCAGAGCATACGGTGCAGGGTTCGGGTAACGTTCCGCAAGTTTACCGGCACGGTATATCTGTGTTTCCTCTGCTGTAAAGTACGCTTCGACAGTCGGCTTGCCGAAGTAATTGCCGCCTGATGTTTTCACAACTGAGCTGTCACGCTCCAGGACTGCATATCCCTCTGTGAGCATGTGCGTCACAGGGTCGAGGATACCTGTCGCATTGCCGCCGTCGATAGCCTGCAAGCGGGGTGTATCTCCGGCAATGGAAACATATATGAAGCTGCACGATGTCACCACAGCTGAACTCACAGCACTGTCAGTAAGCACGTCCTTGCTGTTGAGGTCGTATATCTCACCCAGCCCCATTCCGTCATTTGAGAAGCCCTCGAACACGATACGGTCGCTTATGCTGTCAGCGGCTTTTGCACACCAGCCAAGCGCAGAGCGCAGCCCTTTAAACTGTTCAGGTATCACATTGCTAAGATCTCGTGCAGTGTGCTTCATGTCATAGTATCTATATCTTGCCAGCACCCTCGGACGTTTGCATCTCAGCTTGTTCCGCAGGTACTCGATGCCTTTATATTCGGGCATTTCTGATGCTCCTTTCACTTGGTTTTGTTATATCAATTCATTTTTCGCACATATTCAGCGAGAAAAATGAGGAGTGCGCGGTTGAATTTCTTTCATACCCTCGCAGGGGTCCCCTCCCCCCTATATCCTCAGACCGTTTTCCAGTCGATGAGGCAAGGCAGGACACGGTTCGATATCGTTTCGGGAATCTGATCAAAAGTTTGTTTTTCGACCAGTTTGTCAGACTTGAACCTGTTGCAGCAGAGGTGAGCCAATTGAAGGTTGCTCATATCCGACGGGTGCCCGCCCTTGTCCACAGGGATTATATGATCGATGCTTGGTGACAAGGGGTGGGGGAACTTGAAGGACTTGTCCACA
>NZ_CAMHRZ010000374.1 GCF_946187255.1 uncultured Ruminococcus sp. | reverse complement strand
GAAAAAGAAAAAAATGGCTTCGGGACCACGGTATTGATCAGAAAAACACTGTTTTCGCAGTGAGATACAGAAGCGCTGCTGCTGAGTGAAATCGCCTGATTGAAAACTAATTGGACAAATTTTCCACATTATAGTGCCTGTATTATTGTGAGATGTTACAATAATACAGGCTTTTTTTCGTATGGATTTCCCTTGCAGTTATTGTCAAAATATGATATAATAGTTTTAATTGGATAATATATTCAGAATGATGAGGTACAAATATGAATGCAAATATAAGCAGACTTGCCGAATCCGTCAGCAGAGTCATCGTCGGAAAGCAGGATACTATCGTGAAGCTCATCGCAGCTCTGTTGTGTGAGGGTCACGTTCTTCTTGAGGATGTCCCCGGTGTAGGCAAAACCCAGCTCATAACCGCTCTTTCTCGTTCTATCGGCGGAAAATTCAACAGAATACAGCTTACTCCCGACATCATGCCCTCTGACATCGCAGGCTTTACAATGCTTGATTCTGCTAAGGGCGAGTTTGTTTACCGCGACGGTGCTGTAATGTGTAATTTTCTCCTTGCAGATGAGATAAATCGTGCCTCGCCGAAGGTCCAGTCAGCGCTGCTGGAGGCTATGGAGGAACGCCAGATAAGTCTTGACGGCGTTACACATAAGCTTCCCAGACCATTTCTTGTAATGGCTACGCAGAACCCTGTTGAGACCTATGGTACCTTCCATCTGCCAGAGGCTCAGATGGACAGATTCTTTATGAAGCTTTCTATGGGTTATCCCACTGTTCAGGAGGAGATCATGATCCTTGGCAGAACAGAAAGATATAACCCTATCGCTAATATATCAGAACCCGTTATGAACGTTAATGACGTCGCTGCAATGCAGGAGGAGGTCAAGCGCATAATGGTAACTGACGATGTCAAGGCTTATATCGTAAACCTTGTGGCATCGACCCGTCAGGACAGAAATGTCGTTCTCGGCATAAGTCCCCGTGGAAGCATCGCACTTTTCAAGGCTTCAAGAGCCTTCGCGTACATCTATGACAGACAGTATGTTACTCCCGACGATGTTAAGCACGTTGCTGTTTCTGTACTGGCTCACAGGATAATCCTTTCGCCGCAGGGCAAGACTGCATTCGGCACAGGCGAGGCTTATATCGAAAACCTCCTGAGGACCTGTCAGGTCCCTGCAATGATCAGATGATCAAGCATATCAAAAGCATAGTAAGCGTTATTGCTGTCGCATTTCTTGTCTACATCTTCACTTTTTATATTGACGGCGAAATGGGCATCATACTGCTGGCGTTTGTCCTGTTTGCCCCTCTTGTTTCGCTGGGATTCCTGCTCTATGCAAGAAAAAGAGTGAAGGTCAGCTTCAACTGCGATGCGTATGTGCCGAAGGGAGGAAAGCTTCCCGTTAAGGTCACTGTGACAAAGACGGGAATATTCCCGCTTGCTATCGTGGAGATTGTTCCCTATGCATCCGAGATATTCGGGCAGGATATCAAAAAGCGAAAGCTTACCATGTTTAATGAGACCAGAAGGACCTTCACCATTGAGCTTGATGCTCTTATCGGCGGAAACGGTGAAGTAGGCATAAAAGAGATGTATTCATGCGGATTTATGGGCTTTTTCAAGCTTCCGCTGAGAACTCCGCTCCCACAGTCGATCTCCATCGGCGTTATACCGCCTGTCCCCGAGATAAAGGCTTCATCACAGCTTTTCCGCTCTATTGCGGATGTGGTGCTGACCAGTGATGAAGAGGAGGAGAATGATACGGCTATGCTGTTCTCGGCAAATACCTCACCGGGATATGAACACCGTGAATATGAGCTGGGCGATCCCCTGAAGCGCATCAACTGGAAGCTCTCATCGAAAAAGGACAAGATGATGGTGCGTCTTGATGAGGCGGTTGCCTCTGTACAGCCTGTTGTAGTGCTTGACCTTTACCGTCACAGCGTTTTCCCTGTTGAAAATGTGGTGATCGGCGAGGAAAAGCTCATAAGGTCTGTTTTCGGACTCCTTTCACTTCTTGTAAAGCAGGGAATAGCCTGCAATTTCATCTATCGCACAAGCTCGGGAGAGACTGTCAGTGAGTGTGTAGATAATCCCGATTATCCGGATCAGCTATTGCTGAAAGTTCTTGCTGCCAAGGTGATCCCCGACAAACGAGTTGATCTGTCACACGTCGGAGGTTCAGTTTGTGCCTGCGTCATAGCGACTACGGATGCTGCCGGAGATTTCGGTGTCATCACACGTCATGTGGACAGCCCCGATAATATCAGCATTATCGGTCTGTCACCCACAACTCCCAATGGTACTTCACTGCCAATGTGGTATCTTGATGAGGAAAATAACTTCAAATCGGTATAAATAATGAAAGAAACCAACAAAAAACCATTCAGCCTGAAGTCATTCATGCTGAGGACTCTCACCGATCCTGTTCTTTGGTATACTGTTCTGATAATGACATCTCTCATGTATCATTTCCGCAACAGGGACAAGGACGACAATCTGGGATATA
>NZ_CAMHRZ010000373.1 GCF_946187255.1 uncultured Ruminococcus sp. | reverse complement strand
ACTTCATCGGCTCAACAAATGTTGACAAGTATAAGAATATGAAGGTCATCTCTCTCGTTACCGATCCCGATAACCTTTTCGACTATGAGAAAGGCATCTATGTAAAGGGTAAGGTATACGACGAACAGAACGGCGGAGGCGGCTGGACAATGCCCGGATGGGGCGGTCAGCAGGACCCCGGACAGCAGAATCCCGGACAGCAGATCCCGGGACAGCAGGACCCCGGTCAGGGCTGGAACCCCGGTGCATGGGGTCAGCAGGACCCCAATCAGGGTCAGCAGCAGGGCTGGGGCAACTTTAACTTCGGCGGCGCAGGCGATCCCGTGGCTATGGCAGATGAAGGCGGTCAGCAGCAAGGCGGCTGGGGCGGCTTCGATATGGGAGGCGGCGGCTTCGGCGGTGGCGGCTTCGGCATGGGCGACTTCGCATTCATGTCACAGGCTAACTACAACCAGAAGGGTCCCGAGTGGGAGCGTCCCGCAAATATTGAGATATTCGAGAACGGTCAGAGCGTAGTTTCCCAGAACGTGGGCATCAGGACAAAGGGTGCTGCATCCCGTGCATGGGCACAGAAGAGCTTCAATGTCTTCGCCCGTATGGATTACGGCAAGAGCGAGGTGGAGTACGACCTCTTTGAGGGCAAGTCCACCAAGGAGAAGAACGGCAAGGTAATAGACAAGTTTGACGGCTTCACCATAAGAAACGGCGGAAACGACAACATGGCAGGCTATTTCCGTGACTCCGTGAATCAGGCTCTCGTATCCGACAGAAACAATATGGCAACTCAGGCTACAAGCGAGTGCATACTCTTTATCGACGGCGAGTTCTGGGGCATCTATCAGCTCACGGAGAAGTATAACTCCGACTACTTCAAGTCACACTATGGCGTGAAGAAGAATGATGTTGCCTTCGTAAAGAACGGCAATCTGGAGGAGGGCACCGATTCAGACCTCAGCGACTGGAACAATCTGCTCAACCAGATATCGAGCGCCGATATGACCAACGAGGCTACATACAAGCAGTTCTGCGAGAAACTGGATATCCAGAGCTATATAGACTATTTCGCAGCTCAGATATACTGGGCTAACCACGACTGGCCCGGCAACAATACTGCTGCATGGCGCGCAAAAACAGTCGATCCCGAAAATCCCTATGCAGACGGCAAGTGGCGTATGGTGCTCTTTGATACCGAGTACAGTGCCAACCTTGCAGACAAGGTCAATGAGACAGGTCCTACCTATAATAGCTTCAGCCAGTTCGGCGGAGGCGGAGGCTTCGCCTTCGGAATGGGCGGCGGCGGACTCAGCGGCTCATTTACCTCACTGATGAAGAATGCAGAGTTCAAGAAGCAGTTCGAGCTGACATTCATGGACCTTGCAAACTATAACTTTGATACCAAGAAGACCACAGCTGCAATCAATTACTACAAGGGCTTCAAGCAGCAGATAGTTGATACCTATGCACGTTTCCCCTCATCGAAGAATATCCGCAATGCACAGACCTTCGATCAGGATTATCAGCTCCTCGAGACCTTCTACAACACCAGATTCGGCAACGTTACAAGCCAGATGAAGAACTATATGTCACTTCAGGGCGACCTTGCAACAGTTACCGTAAATAACGACGGCTCAAAGGGTTCGGTAAAGTTCAACACCATCAACCTTGACGACTCACTCAGCACATGGAGCGGAAAGTACTACACAGACTATCCCGTTACCGCAAAGGCTGTGGCAAAGGAAGGCTATACCTTCGATCACTGGGAGGTAACAGGCGCAGATGTTGCTGATACACGCTCCGCCGAGATAACAGTTCCCGTAAGCGAGGGCGTTACCATCAAGGCTGTATATACAGCAGGTGCAGCTCAGCCCGTGACTACCACAACAACTACCACTACTACCACCACAACAACAACGACCACAACGAGCACAGCTGTTCCTACAGGCATGATAAAGCTTGGCGACGCAAACTGCGACGGCACGGTTGAGCTGGCAGATGCTATCCTCATCATGCAGAGCCTTGCAAATCCCAATAAGTATACACTTACAGATCAGGGCAAGCGCAACGCAGACGTTGACAAGGCAACTGAGGGACTTACCTCAAATGACGCTCTGAAGATACAGGAGTTCCTCCTTGGAAAGATAAAAACACTTGACTGATAAAAAAGTGAAAAGAGAATAATGAACATACCCCGAAGCGGCTGATGGCTGCTTCGGGGGATTTTTACGCAGCGATATATAACACAGGGCGGTGCCGCGTGTGACAAAGGCGGCGTGATAAGGGGCGCCCCTGCTATGCACTGATAACTATTCACTGAAAAAGGAGACCGTAAGGTCTCCTTTTTTACACATCAAATATATCATCATAGCTGACACCGAGCAGCTTTTTCAGCAGGATTATCTCATCGGGATAAAGATGACGCTGTCCCACTTCTATCTTAGCAATGGCGCTCCGTGTTATATCGCAGCCGTTGACCTGCAAGCGTGCGGAGAGCTGTTCCTGCGTTATATCCGCTTTTTCGCGAAGCCGCCTGATATTTGCGCCAACC
>NZ_CAMHRZ010000372.1 GCF_946187255.1 uncultured Ruminococcus sp. | reverse complement strand
GCGGCTCATTTCGCAGGGTGCCGAAGTTCACTTGTGAGTGGCTGTGCCGAAGGCTGTGGCTTGTAAGCACGGACGCTGAGCCTGCGTTACGGGGATGGGGAATGTTGGTTCCTCAGGGTGGTCAACATCGGGCGATGCCTGATGTATACAAGAACGTTTATTTCGGTCTTGTCCTTTATTTTGGACAAGACCGTTTTTGTTGCAGTGGAGGGAATATGGAATACAGGCTTTGCTTCGATACTATACCCGAGCAGTTCGATAAGTGGCGCATCCGTTACAGCGATGAGCTTTTTGAATACCTGATACAAAAGGCGGGCATCGGCAGGGGAGTTAAAGTGCTGGAACTGGGTCCCGGTACGGGGCAGGCTACTGAGCCTATACTCGATACGGGCTGTGACTATACCGCCATCGAACTGGGCAAAAATTTCTCGGAGATACTGCGGAAAAAGTACGGCGGGCGGGAAAACTTCACGCTGATAAACGACGACTTCATCACCCATGATCTCGGCGGCGAAAAGTTTGACGTTATCTTCTCTGCGGCGACCATTCAGTGGATACCCGAAGAGACAGCTTTCGGCAAGACCTTTGAACTGCTGAAAAGCGGCGGGATGCTGGCAATGATGTATCTTCACGGAGATTATGAGACTCCCGACCCCGCGCTGTTTGCGGATATACAAAAGGTATATGACGAATACTTCAAGCCGCCGACAGGCTACAAAGGCGGTTTCGTTTACGACAATGCTGTGAACTATGGCTTCACAGGGCTTGAAACGAAGTATTTCAAGGGCAGGCGGGAGTACACCGCCGATGAGTACATACAGTATATCGGCACCCACAGCGACCACATCATGCTGGAAGAGCCTTACCGCACGCCTTTCTTTGAGGGCGTATACAAAGCCGTAAAATCACACGGCGGTAAAGTTGTTTATGACGATACTTACATACTGAAAACGGTATGTAAGCCCTGATATAAGTTAAGTATATTTTTTTAGGAGGATAAACATGAAAGAACAGTTAACTAGCATCGAAGAGCGCGCTAAATCCGAGCTTTCGGGCATCAGCGACATCAAGCTGCTGGAGGATTTCCGCGTAAGATTTCTGGGCAAAAAGGGTGAGCTGACTGCCATACTCAAGCAGATGGGCAAGCTCTCCGCAGAGGAAAGACCCGTTATCGGTCAGCTGGCAAACAAGGTGAGGAGCGATATCGAAGAAGCCCTCAACGCCCGCAAGGAAGAGCTGAAAGGCAAGGCTGAGGAAATGCGCCTCAAAGCCGAAAGGATAGACGTTACTCTTCCCGGCAAGCGCAGCCGTATAGGCAGAGCGCACCCGCTGGATGTCACTCTCGAACAGGTGGAGGAAGTATTTCTCGGCATGGGCTTCGATATAGTTGAGGGTCCCGAAGTTGAGACCGACCACTACTGCTTCGAGGCACTGAATATGCCCAAGCACCATCCTGCCAGAGATACTCAGGATACCTTCTACATCAACGAGAACGTACTGCTCAGAACACAGACTTCCTCCGTACAGATAAGGACTATGGAGAACAGAAAGCCTCCTATCCGCATAATCTCTCCCGGCAGAGTTTACCGTTCCGACGCTGTTGACGCAACTCATTCGCCCCTGTTCCACCAGATAGAGGGACTTGTTATCGACAAGGGCATCACTATGGCTGACCTGAAGGGTACTCTGGAACTGCTGATGAAGAGACTTTACGGCGAGGAGACACAGGTAAGGTTCAGACCTCACCACTTCCCCTACACCGAGCCTTCCGCAGAGGTTGACCTGATGTGCTTCAACTGTCACGGCAAGGGCTGCTCTATGTGCAAGCAGGAAGGCTGGGTAGAGCTGCTCGGTTCCGGCATGGTACACCCTAAGGTACTGGAAGAATGCGGTATCGACCCGGAAGTTTACAGCGGTTTCGCTTTCGGCATCGGTCTTGAAAGAATAACTATGGGTCGTTACAGCATAAACGATATGCGTCTGCTTTATGAGAACGATATGAGGTTCCTGGAGCAGTTCTGATGAATGACTACAAGAATAACTGGTTTTATCAGGTGTGTTCAAAGCAGGGTGCAAAGAACATCGGGTATATCATCATAGGTGTGCTGTTGTTCGTTGTGGGGCTGCTGCTTTTCACGGCGGTGATAAGCATACTCAACATACTGCTTTGCATATTCGGCATACTGATGATCGTTCAGGGCGCAGGCTCCATGTTCTCAAAGCTGCCGAAGCTGAAAGAGTATATGGAGAGGATGCCCGCTGATGACTTTGCAAGTCTCGGCAACTTCCCGCCGCAGGATATGTATTATCACACCTTTTACATCACCGACAGATTTCTGTGTGCGCCTTCGGCTTATTTGCTGATACGCTATGACAGGATACGGGATATGAACGCCTATTCGGTAAGGGTCAGCCGAGGAGGACAGCAGCAGTATTTCCTGCGCATCGAATTCACCGACGGCACTCCCGCTGCCGATATAAACATCAAGGACTACGGTACGTTTTTAAATGAAGCTGACAGCTTCCTCGCCATGATCGGGCAGCGCCG
>NZ_CAMHRZ010000371.1 GCF_946187255.1 uncultured Ruminococcus sp. | reverse complement strand
GAAACGCAGCTTTGATACAGGCGCAGTACCCGTAAGCACCGCATTTTCGCCGTCCGTTTCGGGGGCATCGGTATGTGCGCCCATGCGGTCAAGGTCGGTGAGCGCCCTGCCCACGCAGGATGCAGGTATCTCCAGCCTGAAAGCGTAGTAGGGTTCCAGCAGTATGCTCTTCCCCTTGCGAAGCCCCTGCCTTACAGCACGGTAGGTCGCCTGTCGGAAGTCGCCGCCCTCCGTATGTTTGAGGTGCGCCCGCCCTGCGGTCAGGGTTATGCGCATATCCGTTATGGGCGAACAGGTCAGCACACCGCGATGGGTCTTTTCTTTCAGGTGGGTGAGTACCAGTCTCTGCCAGTTGCGGCTGAGGATATCCTCGCTGCAGTCGCTGTCAAATTCCAGTCCGCTGCCTCTGGGCAGTGGTTCAAGGCGGAGATGCACCTCCGCATAATGGCGCAGAGGTTCAAAATGACCCGCGCCGTCCACTGGCTCAGCGATAGTCTCACGGTAGGCGATGCGCCCCTCACCCAGCTGTATCTCCATATCAAAACGCTCGCTGACAATCCTGCGCAGTACCTCCGCCTGCACCTCCCCCATCAGCGCGGCAGTCACCTCGTGAAGCTGTTCGTTGTAGTTCACCGCCATCGTAGGGTCCTCGTCCTCAAGTATGCGCAGCCTGCCCAGCAGAGTATGATCGTCAATACCTTTTGGCGCAATGACACGGTAGGTCAGCACAGGCTCCAGTATCTGCTCGGTGTCGGTGGGTTCACAGCCCAGTCCCTGCCCCGCAAAGGTGGCGGTCAGTCCCGGAACGGCACAGACCTCGCCCTGGACCGCTTCTTCGGCGTTACGGGCTTTTTCGCCGCTGTAGACCCTTATCCTGCCCACCTTTTCGCTTATCTCCTCGCCCTCACGGTCGGTATAGGTGAGGATATCACGCACCGCAAGCCTTCCGCCTGTGATCTTCATGTGGGTCATCCTTGCGCCGCCGTCCTCCGAGATCTTATAGACCTTTGCCCCGAATACAGGGTTTTCCGCAGGCAGAGGGATATACTTTGACACGCAATCCAGCAGACCCTCGATGCCCTCCAGCCGCAGTGCAGAGCCGAAGCACACGGGTATCAGCCTTCTCTGATCTATGGCGGAGATGATATTACTGTCCGAAATTTCGCCCTTATCGAGATATTCCTCCATCATATCCTCGGTGCAGAGAGAAAGGGCTTCCGCCAGCTCATCAGCGGGCTGTGCAAAGGAAACGCACCTGTCCCCCAGAGATGCGGTCAGGGAATTCATGACAAAATCCTTCCTTGCACCGGGCATATCCATCTTGTTCACGAAAACAAAGGTGGGGATATCGTAGCGGTCGAGGAGCCTTGCCAGCGTTTTCGTGTGGGACTGCACGCCGTCGGTGCCGCTGATGACAAGTATCGCCGCATCGATGACCTGCAAGGTGCGCTCTGTCTCCCCCGAAAAGTCAACGTGACCGGGAGTGTCCAGCAAGGTAAAGCCCACATCGTTATACTCAAACACCGCCTGCTTCGAGAATATTGTTATACCCCTGTCACGCTCGATGTCGTTGTTATCGAGGAATGCGTCCTTGTGATCGACACGCCCCAGCTTGCGTATAGCCCCGCTTTTAAAGAGCAGCGCTTCCGAAAGCGTTGTTTTGCCCGAGTCAACGTGGGCAAGTATGCCTATTACTGCTTTGTTCATATCCTGTAACTCACCTGCCTGTATCCTTGTACTCATGCACATATACCCTCGCCATGCCGCCCCCGTGTTCGCGGGTGTCGCAAAGGTACTTCCAGCCGTATCTCTCGTAGAAAGTGGTATGGTCGGTGACGAGATACAGCGTATCCACGCCCACTTCGTGCATATCCTCGCAGACTCTCGCCAGCAGTCTTCCTGCGATACCTCTTCCGCGATGCTTGGGAACTACATATATCGCGCACAGGTTCGGGGTGAGGTCTTTCCTCTCGTGGAAGTCGTTCTCGATTATCCCCAGACCTCCTGCGATCTCATCTTCTTCCATATATACATACCAGCGCGGCACCGCCTTTTCTGCGGACATTTCGCCCATACTATCAAGGTAAGCCTCCGTCGGCAAGCCCCATATCTTAGAGAACCATTCCGCCGCCTGCGGAATGAGTTGCCTTGTTTCAGCCAGACTTATCATTTTTCCCATTGTCTGTGTCCCCCTTTTGTCGTACTAATACTATACTATATTATATCACAAAAAACTCCCCATTACAAGACAAAAAAAGACCGAGCCAAAAGACTCGGTCTTTATAGAAGCTGTAACAGCTAAAAATTATTCGTTGATAGCAGTAACAACGCCGGAACCTACGGTTCTACCACCCTCACGGATAGCGAAACGCAGACCTTCCTCGATAGCGATAGGAGTGATCAGCTCAACATCCATAGTTACGTTATCGCCGGGCATGCACATCTCCTTGTCAGCAGGCAGAGTGATGATACCGGTAACGTCAGTTGTTCTGAAATAGAACTGAGGTCTGTAGTTGTTGAAGAAAGGAGTATGACGGCCGCCCTCTTCCT
>NZ_CAMHRZ010000370.1 GCF_946187255.1 uncultured Ruminococcus sp. | reverse complement strand
TCTGTCCAAACGATGCCGTAGCTTGTCATTGTGAGGGAACCGCTGCCTGCGGTGTAGGTGGTAAAAGGAGTCTGTATGCCGTCAACGCCGATGGTGTAGTTGCCGTTCTTGTCGTAAGCAGAAGTGGACTTGCGGCAGTTGAAGTAGTTAAGTGTGCCTTTGCCGTCGAAGTTGCCTGTCATTTCCCATATATTTTCTTCGTTGGCATTTACTGCCCAATCGATGTGTATCGCGAAAGTACCGTCACCGTTGTCGCTGATATCCATGTTTGCAACGCCCTGAGAAAGCTCAACGTAGCTGCCAACGAACTCGGAGCTGTTTACTGTCACAGCCTTGATCTCGGACTTCTTCTCGGTCTTTGCTTCGCTCTTGGTCTCGGCTTTAGCTTCGGTCTTCGCAGGCTGTGCGTTCTGCTGTGCGGGCTGAGCGTTCTGTGTCTGCTGAACGGGCTGAGTGGTCTGAGCTGTCTGCTGTGTGTTCTGCGCCTGCTGTGCGGCGGGAGCAGCCTGCTGAGTGTTCTGTGCGGGCTGTGCCGACTGATTTGCGTTTGCGATACCCTGTGCCGCAATCGCTGCCGCCTGAGCGTTTACATTGGTGGGTGCTGTTTCCTGCTGAACTGCGGAAACTACCTTGTCAACTGTCTCTGCATCGGGGGAGCTTACTACCACATCACCGCATCCGGTGAGCATTGCTGCTGCCATAACTGCCATTGCTGCGATCACATTTACATTAAAGTTTTTCATAATGATTACCTCTTTCATTTTCTTATATTTTTCTCGGGAACTCTCTGTTTCCCTTGCTGTGATCATATAATACCATGAAATCGGCTTTGTTTCAATATTCAATATATCCGTGATATGTAGCCTTAACTACACCTGAGTTTCGGGTGTAGTTTAATTTACAGACAGGGGTGAAAATGTAGCTTATCTTTTGCGGGAGTAACTGTTCGGTTACTATTATAGTGAATGCCATCAGTTTTTTCGATAAAACAGGCAGTTGGTAAAATCTTACAAAACAGAATTTGCCGTTTTGTGCATTCAAACAAATTTTGTTGAATGATTGAAGTAATTAATGAATTCTCGGAAAAATAATGATATAATAGAATTTAGGCTATATTCATTTAAAAAATAATTAAAATGAATACAGCAAAGGCGTAAAGATATAAAGCCGCACCGCCCGCAGGCACTCGGCTTCGGGGCATTTTGTGGAGATGAAAAAGCAATTCAGCAAAACACGGAAATAACAAGCGCATCGGAGAAATGCGAACTGAAAGGGGAGGGGTCTTGATCAACTAAAAAGCGGGAGATAAGGGTACTTCGCACAATGCGGAGGTGCCTGCCTTGATACTTATATCCATCACTGCTGTGATCGGTAGGCGTGAAAAAGTAATGAAGAAAAATATTATATCCTGCGGCACTGTGCTGTCGGGATAAACTAAGGAGATGGTTTTATGTTGATAGCTGAGCTCGTTGTGCGATTGCTCATTGTCATCGGTACCTGGAAACTGTTTGAGAAATGCGGCAAAAAAGGCTGGCTGGCTCTCATCCCGTTAGCCAATGAGTATGTTCTTGCGGTATGTGCAAGACGTGAAAAGGAAGCAAAAAAGCTGGTCGTGACCAAAGGACTGATGCAGGCCATAACGATCGTTCAGGTGTTCCAGGATGAAGAGAGCAACGGATATCTGGTATCCTCACTGGTGCTGTTGATAGTCATCGTGCCGTATCTGGTTTACTGTGTCAGGGTATATCTGGGACTTTGCGAGGTGTTTGGTCAGAAAAAGCGCTGGCTGTGGCTCTGGATAGTTGCGGAGTTTGTCCCTCTGCTGGTATGGGGCTTCGGGAAGAAGTATCAGCCTGTTGCTGTCGAGGAGATACATGAGCAGGCAGCAGAACTCAGCGGCATCAAGTCCGACGGTACAGACAGCGACCTCACCATAAATATCGAGGACCGCGTTGTAAGGAGCTTCACCAAAAAGAAGACTCTGCTGAGAGATATACACATGAACATACAGCCGGGACACATGGTGCTTCTGCTGGGCGGCTCGGGTGCGGGCAAGACCACATTCCTCAATGCGGTGACAGGCTATGAGAAAGCCAATGCCACCATTGAACTGGGCAGCGGCGATGTATACAGGGACTATAAAAGTATGAAGTACGACATCGGATTTGTTCCGCAGCAGGATCTTATGCGCGGTTCGGATACCGTATACCGCACCATAGCCGATGCCGCAGCGCTGAGACTTCCCACTGAGATTAAGAGTGCGGAGCGCAAAAAGCTGATAAATGATACCCTTGATATCTTTGGTCTGGGTATGCTGGGCAGCAGCCTTGTGGACAAGCTGTCGGGCGGACAGCGCAAAAGACTTTCCATCGCTATGGAGTTCATCTCCGATCCTAAGCTGTTCATACTGGATGAGCCCGATTCGGGACTTGACGGAGTTGTGGCAAGAGGACTTTTCGAGAAGCTGAGAGATATTGCGGACAGCGGAAAGATAGTAATAGTAATAACCCACACACCCGACCGTGTTATCGACCTTTTTGACGATGTGATAG
>NZ_CAMHRZ010000369.1 GCF_946187255.1 uncultured Ruminococcus sp. | reverse complement strand
CACAGGCAAAACAAAAGCCCTGAGGTCACTCTTTTAGCAAGCTTTTGCGTGATCTCGGGGCTTTTGAAAAAAGCGCAGATGGAGAGATTTGAACTCTCGCGACGGTATTGCCGCCCTACCGCATTTCGAGTGCGGACCCTTCAGCCACTTGGGTACATCTGCGTACTGTTTTAAACAGCTTAATTATTATAGCATACTTTTTAGGAAAAATCAAGGGCTTTTCAAAATTTTTTTCCTGACTCGGTGAGGATAAGGCGGTTTATTTACAGATTATTCATTGACAGCCCCTTACGGCGGTGATATAATTAGTTAGAAAACTAATTATATTTATGAGTATCATCCACAGAGGATTTGCGGGCGTTTTCCCGCTGAGATAAAGGAGGAAAGCTGAATGAAGCCAAACGACGACCACACAAAAAAGCCGCGAATGCTGCTGGAAAAGCCCGATGCTACGCCGTCCATGTTCATCAATGACGTTTCGCGTATGTTCATGCACCGTGTAAAGCGCGAATGCGAGAAAAACGGTGTATCTCACGGGCACCACAAGCTGCTTATGGAGCTTTACCGAAATGACGGTGCCACACAGCTGCGGCTGGTGCAGCTGACCCATCTTACCGCCCCGACGGTATCGGTGGCGCTTGGCAAGATGGAGAGCGAAGGTCTGGTGAAGCGGGTGACGGATACCGAGGATATGCGGGCGATGAAGGTGTTCCTCACCGATAAGGGCAGAGAAAAGGTCGCCTGTGTAAGGCAGACGTTTTACGAGACTGAGGAAGTCCTGCTGAAAGGCATCCCGCAGGAGGAGACTGATGCGGCAGTGGCTGTGCTTCGGAAAATGCTGGTAAATCTGCTGGAGGAGGAAGATAAGTGAAATTCGTAAAATACATCAAGCCCTATATCATCTTTGTGCTGCTGGCACCCGTCAGTATGGTGGGAGAGGTCATGATGGACCTTTTACAGCCAAAGCTGATGTCCAAAATAGTGGACGACGGCGTACTGGGCAGCGATCTCGGGCTTATCATACGCACAGGTATAATAATGCTGGTGACCGTTATCTTCGGAGCCTGCTGCGGGTCGGGCTCGGCATACTTTGCGGGATGCGCCTCACAGGGATTTTCAAGGGATGTGCGCAACGACCTGTTCAAAAGGGTCATGGGGCTGTCATTCCAGCAGACGGATAAATTCACCACAGGCTCGCTGGTGACCAGGATAACCGCTGATGTCAGCGCTGTGCAGCAGATGGTGGATTTCCTGATACGCGGCTTTGTCAGGAACATAATCATGTTCATCGGCGGCATAATAATGATGCTGAGCCTTGCAAAGAGTTTCGGCATGATAATCGCGGTGGCACTGCCGGTGGAAGCTGTGATAGTCATACTCATCATGCGCAATGCGAATCCGCTCTACGCCATTGTCGCAAAACGGCTGGACAGCGTGAACTCGGTGATGCAGGAAAACGTGACGGGTGCGAGAGTGGTAAAGGCGTATGTGCGTGAAAAGCATGAGGCGGAACGCTTCGAGGAAGCCAACATGGGGCTGACGGAAGCAAACCTGAAAGTACAGGAGCTGATGGCGCTGCTTTCGCCGCTGCTGATGGTGATAATGAATTTCTCGGTGATAGCTGTCATATACATCGGCGGCTGGCAGGTGCAGGCAAAGGAGATGAAAGTGGGCGAGGTCATGGCTGCCATAACCTATCTCACACAGGTGCTGCACGGTATAATGATGCTTTCCATGATGTTCCAGACGATGGCGAGAGCGGGCGCATCCGCAAAGCGTATCAATGAGGTGCTGGAGACTGAGCCTGTCATAAGGGACGGCGAGGGCGATATAAGCAGTACCAAAAAGGGTACAGTTGAATTCAGGAACGTGACCTTTGCTTATCCCACATCCAGCGGAGAACCTGTGCTCACAAACATCACCCTTTACATAAAGGCGGGCGAGAACATAGCCATACTCGGTGCGACGGGTTCGGGCAAAAGTTCGCTGGTGAATATGATACCGCGTTTTTACGACCCCGACGAGGGCGAAGTGCTGGTGGGCGGCGTTAACGTCAAGGAGCTGAAACTGGACGATCTGCGGCGCAGGGTGGGCATAGTTCTGCAAAAGAGCGAGCTGTTTTCCGCAACGGCAAAGGAGAATATAAGGTGGGGCGATAATAACGCCACCGATGATGAGATAGTCAAGGCGGCAGAGATAGCGCAGGCGGATGAATTCATCAGCAATATGCCCGATGGCTATGACAGTATGATAGCAGAAAAGGGCGCTTCCCTTTCGGGCGGACAGAAACAGCGTATGTCCATAGCAAGAGCAGTGCTCAAAAAACCCGAGATACTCATATTTGACGACTCCACCTCAGCCCTTGATCTGGGAACGGAGGCAAGACTGCAAAAAAGCCTGAGAGAAGAACTCAAAGGCACAACGGTGATAACCATTGCACAGCGTATCGCCAGCGTCAAGAGCTGTGACAGGATAGTCGTGCTCGACCACGGTAATATAGTGGGATGCGGCAGTCATGATGAACTGCTGGCAGGCTGTGAGGTATATCAGGATATCTACAGT
>NZ_CAMHRZ010000368.1 GCF_946187255.1 uncultured Ruminococcus sp. | reverse complement strand
AGTATGAAACAGAACATATCCGCGAGAAATTTTCTGCGGGCGGGCATACAACGGCAGACGATATTTCCTCTGCGGACGTTTGTGTGATTAACACCTGCACCGTCACCGAGCAGGCTGACTCCAAGTGTATGCAGCTGTTAAGGCGTATAAGACGCAGCTCGCCGCAGGCGGTGATCGTGCTGGCAGGCTGTTTTCCGCAGGCATTCACCGAACGTGCAGAGGGGCTGAGTGAGTGCGATATAATAGTTGGAACTGAGGGCAAGGGCGATATCCCCGAGTTGGTTGACAGCTTCATGAAAAACGGCGAGCGAATAGTTTCTGTCAAGCCCCACAGCAGGGGAGAGAAGTTCGATAATTTCCTAAACGTCGGCAACTCGGACAAGACCCGTTCCTATATCAAGATACAGGACGGCTGTGACTGCTATTGCAGCTATTGTATAATCCCTTATGCCAGAGGGCACATCCGCTCAAAGCCGCCGGAGGATATACTCCGCGAGGCTGCCTGCGACATCGCCGCAGGGCACAAGGAACTTATCCTCACGGGCATAAACCTTTGCTTTTACGGAAAAGACCTTCCCGAACGCCCCACACTGACGGATGTTGTTGAAAGGGTATGTTTCCTTGAGGGTGATTTCCGTGTAAGGCTGGGCTCCATAGAGCCAGAGATGATGCTTGCCGATGATGTTATACGTCTTGCTAAGCTGGAAAAGCTTTGCCCCCATTTTCATCTTTCACTGCAAAGCGGCAGTGCTTCCACGCTGAAACTGATGAACCGCAGGTATACCCCTGAGGAATACCTTGCACTTTGCAGTTCTCTCCGTCAGCATTTTCCCGAATGTGCCATCACCACCGATATCATGGTGGGCTTTCCCCGTGAGGGCGAAAAGGAATTTGCCGAATCCCTCGATTTTGCGGAGCGCGTTGCATTTTCTGATGCCCACATTTTTCCCTATTCCCGAAGAAAGGGTACTGCCGCCGACACCTTTGACGGTCAGGTGGATGCCCACACCAAACACATCCGTGCAAAGCGCATGGCAGAGGTCTGTGAAGCTTCAAGGCGGGAATATCTTGCTTCCTGCGTTGGAAAAGTGATGGTAGTGCTGTTTGAACGCGAGACTTCCCCCGAATGGCACTGCGGCCACGCGCCGAATTATGTTTCGGTAAAGGTGCCACGCGCTTCGGAAGAAGTAACTCTTCGCCGCCAATTCGGGAAAGTGCGCATAATATCAGCCGACAGCAGCTGCTGTTACGGTGAGCTTATATGACAGTAAAAATATAATATTACCGCCCTGCTTGCCGCGAAAGCAAATGGGCGGTTTTCTTTTTATATGGGAATTTGGTTTTACTGATACTGTCCCCGCCGCATATAATAGACCCGATGCATGAAGGATCAACTCCGTGCATCGGGTAGCATTCGTTATAATTGTTCAAAGAACTATGAACGTCTTTTGCACCTGTCCTTTCCGGTTCTTTCGTAAAACTGTCGTTTATCCTCATACAGCATATTGTCGGCAATGCGGTAGAGTTTTTCGACAGAGTTGCCTTCGGTTTTCAGTGCGTATCCTATCGAAACGGTGTAGGAAGTTTTATTCACTTCCTGCCGTATCCTTTCGACCAATGATATGACCTCATCCTCCGAAGCATCGATACACAGGATGATAAATTCATCACCGCCGATACGATAAACACGCTGTCCTCGACGGGAGGCTTTCCAGAAGCAGTCCGCCAGCGTTTGCAGTGCGGTATCTCCCGCTTTATGTCCCTCTTTGTCGTTTATCTCTTTCAAGCCGTTCATATCTGCTGCAACAAGGGCTGTGATATGTTCGGCGTGTTTTTCCGCATCGGAATAATAGCTTTGACGGTTCAGCAGCTTTGTCAGCGAATCATGCTTTGTAAACTTTTGCAGTAAAAACACATAGTATAGCATGACATTTACAGCGATGGTCATATTGAACCAGTGCGATGTTGAGTCACTGGCAAATAACGGAAGTACCAGACAGGTAACAGAGGTCAGTGAAATGAAGATGATAAGACGGAGATCTTCTTTATGCGCTTTACTGTTTCTGAAAATGCTATATATGAAATACAGCAGATACAGCGCGTTTATGAAATAGGGAAGATAACCGAGTGTCCCGCGCACGAAATGATTGTCCTGCGAGATACGGAATACTATCCTCGTAGGGACAGAAATAAAGCACAGAGCGCAGTTCATGATCGCAGGGAAGAAAAGATACAGCTTTTGTTCGGGAAACAGGCTTATCACTATCGTCACGAGTATAAAAGTGATCAGGCTGTAATTGAAAGCGCTCAGTATTGGTCGTAACACTGTGTATTCCGTTTGGTTCCCGAGATATGTTTCCGTATAGCAGGTAACAGAATACAAAAACATCATGATATTTGCAATGGAGATACGGCGTATCATTTTCTTTTCAAGATGAACATCCGAAAACAATACGATCTCCATACCGATCAGCAGCACAAGCATTGCCCAATGATCCTCAAAATAGCCCAAGATCGACAATACGGTCACCTCCCATTGTTTTATCTATGCTATGTTGTTATTA
>NZ_CAMHRZ010000367.1 GCF_946187255.1 uncultured Ruminococcus sp. | reverse complement strand
ACATGACCGACAAGAGCATAAACGTTTTCTCTTCCATCGCACTGGGACTTACGGTTGCCATCGGTGCTATCGCATTCACGGGCTCGGTAGTTGCGTGGGGCAAGCTGAGCGGCAAAATGTTCAAGAAGAACGTTTCTATCCCCGCTAAGAACGCAATTAACGGTCTGCTGGCGGTAGTTGGACTTGCAGGCGTTGTGATCTACGCTCTCAGCATTGGCGGCGTTGTTGATGCAAGCATCGGTCAGATCGGTATAATCATCGTTACTGCGGCTTATCTGATACTGGGTTTCACTATGGTCGTTGCCATCGGCGGCGGCGATATGCCCGTTATCATCTCTCTGCTGAACGCATTCTCGGGACTTGCAGCTGCATTTGCGGGTCTTTCCATCAGCAACTCGGTGCTGGTAGTTTCCGGATGTCTGGTAGGTACTTCGGGACTTATCCTGACCCTCATCATGTGCAAGGCGATGAACAGAACGCTGTACGCACTGCTGTTCAGCAGCTTCGGTGCCACCAAGAAGGGCGCTGCGGGCGAGCAGAAAGAGCCCAAGTCCATGTCTGTTGAGGACGCTTACCTTATACTGGAAGCTGCAAGCAGCGTCGTATTCATCCCCGGCTACGGCATGGCAGTTGCGCAGGCACAGCACGCAGTAAAGGAACTCTGCGACAAGCTGGAAGCAAACGGCGCGGAGGTAAACTTTGCGATACACCCCGTTGCAGGACGTATGCCCGGACACATGAACGTACTTCTTGCAGAAGCGAACGTTCCCTACGAGCAGCTTAAAACTGCCGACGAGATGAACCCCCAGATGTCCAACACAGACGTAGCGATCGTTATCGGCGCAAACGATGTCGTTAACCCCTCAGCAATAAATGATGAGACATCTCCGCTGTACGGAATGCCCATAATCAACGCATTCGAGGCGAGAACAGTATTCGTGCTCAAGCGCGGCAAGGGCACAGGCTTCTCCGGCGTTGAGAACCCGCTGTTCACCAATGACAACACCGTTATGATCTACGGTGATGCTAAGAATACTGTGGCACAGCTGGTAAGTGAGTTTGAGGAATAATGCGAATGGGGACTGTGAAGTCCCCATTTTTCAGAGGTGGTATAATGAAAATAAACGTTGGTGATGTAGTTACTTTGAGCAGAGGAAGGCTCGTTTCTGTGGGAAAAGACCTGACTGCGGCGGATGAGTACATCCATGCTGCCGATGCTCAGCTGGTAATAAAAAACGCTGTTGTTGTCGAGGGTGAAGAGGCTTTCAAGACGGACATCGTTATCACTGACGGCAGGATATCAGCTCTCGGAAAGGTGGGAGAACACACCTGCAGGCAGATAGATGCCGAAGGTCTGGCAGTCACTGCGGGAAGTATACAAACTATCAGCAGTGCTGATACCTATGCCCTTGAAGATCTCCTGTTTTCGGGGACTTCGACGGTGGTGTATGACGGATGTCCCGACCCGAATGATATCAAGCTGATGCTGGATCACCCGCTGAATTTCTGCTTTCCCTACTATCAGGAAAACAGGAGCACAGGCACCGTATCATGTCTTTCTGACCACGTGGGAAAGGTCTCGGTGGGTATGATCGCTGATATTTATCTCTGGAGACCCGAAAATATCAATAAGTCTCCGGAAAAGATCATCAAGTGCGGAAGGTGTATCTATGACAGGGTGCTGTCTGCCCGCAGGGATGTGATCTATCTGTTTTCCTACAACACATCCTGCGTGCCCGCAAGATCGGCTTCGGTGGTGTTTACTTCAAACAATGACTATCTTTGCGAGCTTTACAAGTATGATTACAACATCATCGCGCTGGATGCGTGAATATTGTTCGTCAGCTGACAGCATTGTTCATTAAAATGGTGCTGTCATGACCCTTTCATAGAAACAAGGCTCCCGATGAAACGCTTTATTGTTTCGTCGGGAGCCTTTTTGACTGCAAATGATAGTGCTGTGTGGGGCTGTCTGCGCTGAAATACGCTGATTTCGGATTTTAGGCTTGATTTTCGGGTCTATATATGGTATAATAACTGTATATGTGTTACACTGAACGGTGGGGCACTTTCGTTATGATCAAAAAAATGCATTTGTCGATAAAATTCAGGAGGAATAATATGGCAGATATCACTACCGAGCAGAAGCTGGAAATTATAGTAAAGGCGCTGGATTCCAAGCGTGGCGAGGATATACAGGCGATAGGCATTGGCGACCTGACCATACTGGCAGACTATTTTATCATAGCCAACGGCGGTTCAACGGTGCAGACAAAGGCTATGGCTGAGGAAGTTGAGTTCAGGCTTTCACAGGAGGGCATCGAGCCTCATCATACAGAGGGCTACGGTCCCAACAACTGGATAGTGCTGGATTACCGCGATATCGTGGTACACGTTTTCAACAAGGAAACAAGAGATCAGTACAAGCTGGAAAGGCTGTGGACAGACGGCAAAGAGGTGGATATCTCGAAGTTTGTCACCAAAAACTGATCCTGATGCCGGGAGAGTGTATACACAGGGTATATCCACGGCTTTTGACCGAGTAAAAAAACTGTAAACTAACTGTAATTGCAAATTGGTA
>NZ_CAMHRZ010000366.1 GCF_946187255.1 uncultured Ruminococcus sp. | reverse complement strand
TCAAATACTCTACGCTATTACCTGTCGATCTTCATGCTCTCGATAAGCCTGTCAAACATCTCTTTCAGACCTGTCTCAGCCCGCCAGCCAAGTGCTTCTGCCTTGTCCGTTGCCAGGTTCATCTTTACCTTGGGGTTGTAGCCCAGCTTTGTGACATCCTCGGCAATGTTGAATACCAGCTTCGTGCCGCTCTCGGGATAGTTCTCTATCAGCATCTCCGCCATGCCGCGTATGCTGATGAGAGTGTCCTTGTTTGCCACATTGTAGGCTTCGGCGGTCTCGCCTTTAAGCAGTACCGTCAGTATGCCCGTCACCGCATCGCTGATGTAGCAGTAGTTCCTCTCCGTGGAGCCGTCTGTCATCAGCACTATGTCCTTGCCCTCGATTATCGCCCTGGCAAACTGCGCAAATACTCTGCCGTCGTTGTAGCCTACGCCCGCACCCATGCTCTGGCAAAGCCTTGCTACCTTTACAGGTACGCCGTACTCGTGGGCATAGGATGTACACAGCGTCTCCACTATCCTCTTGCCCTCGGAATAGCTGCTGCGCACACTCATGGGGTCTATGCTGCCAAAGGTCTTTTCGTCTACCGATGCAAGGCTGAAATCCACTACGCCGTATACCTCCAGAGAGGAAAGATATACCATGCCCTCTACCTGCTTTTCCCTTGCTAAGTCAAGCAGATTTCTCGTGCCGTTTATTGCAGTGAATATAGTCTCCACAGGGGTGTCCACAAATGCCTTGGAACTGGTTATGCTGGCACCGTGAATGATATAGTCTATGCTTCCTTCATAGCTGTAAGGCGCCTGTACGTCCTGCACCAGCAGCTCCAGCGCATCCTTGTCAGCATAGCAAAACAGCTTCTCAGCCTTTTCCCTGCTGCGCACCGCCGCGATAACTTTAAGTCCCAGACCGCGCTCAGCATTCGCATTCAGCAGTGTCATGACTACCTGTCCGCCGATGAGCCCGGTCGCACCCGTAACGAGCACAGTCTTGCCCCTCAGCTTTTCCCAGTCTATAAAATCAGCCGCAGAAGCGCGTTCAACGTCCTCCTGCATTATCCTGTTATCCGATAGCTTCATATTTCAGCCTCCCTTGATATTATCCTTTCCGCCATCTCCTCCGCCTGTGCGTAGGTGGAAAGCTCGCCGCATTCCGCCCGCAGTTTTGCCGAGTTCGGCAGACCCTTTACATACCATGCCACGTTCTTGCGGGCTTCCTTCATCCCGCGTACCTCGCCCTTGTATTTGCAGAGGTATGAACAGTGTCTCAGCATTATCTCCATGCGCTCTTTTATGTCAGGCTCGGGCAGAACTTCGCCTGTTTCCAGAAAATGTCTTATCTCACGGAAGATCCAGGGTCTTCCGTAGCTGCCCCGCGCCAGCATGACTAAGTCACAGCCCGTTTCCTCGTACATACGCTTACAGCTCTCACCGTCTTTTACATCGCCGTTCCCGAATACGGGTATGCTCACCGCCTGCTTGACCTGCCTTATGATCTCCCAGTCGGCTTCCCCCGAATAGAACTGCTGTCTTGTGCGCCCGTGTACCGCCATTGCGGCTATACCCGTCTGTTCCAGGGCTTTTGCGAATTCCACCGCATTGCGGGAGGTATCGTCCCAGCCCGCGCGGAACTTCACCGTAACGGGGCAGGCGGCATTCTTCACCGCCTCACGCGCTATCTCCACAGCACGAGGGATATCCTTCATTAGTGCCGAACCCGAGCCGTTTCCGACTATCTTAGGCACAGGACAACCCATATTTATATCGATGATATCAGGCTTATGCTCACCCAGCAGATACGCCGCCTTTCCCATAAAGTAAGGGTCCTCACCGAATATCTGCAAGGCATAGGGACGTTCTGCGTCCTCTATCTCGCAAAGCTCGCCTGTTTTCCTGTCATTGTAGCAAAGCCCCTTTGATGAGATCATCTCGCTCACCAAATACGCCGCCCCGAACTCCCTGCAAAGCAGACGGTAGGATTTATCCGCCACCGAAGCCATCGGTGCCAGCGCGGCAGTCTTCTCAACGGTGACTCCGCCGATGTTCACATATTCCATTTCCCAACTCCCGAAAAGCGGAGACCGCACCCGCAGTCTCCGCCGTAGTTCTCAGATCAAGCCTTGACTTTCAGCCATGCGCAGGCTATATCCAGCGCATCGTAAAGGCTTTCCGTATCTGCCTGCTTGTCGATGCAGGGCTTTGTCAGGTCGGTGGACATCTTTCTGATCTTGACCTTGTCCGCAACCTCCAGATCGCCCACCTTTGTGGTGTGCTTTATCTCTATCCATACAACGAAATCGTCATACATATTGCCGTAGTACAGCTGATTGCCCTTTCTTACCAGGGGCAGTCCCTTGTAGGTGAAAAATTTCTTTATTGCTTCGCTCATTTCCTTCTCTCCGCCTTTCTGTTGATTCTCGGTTGTGTCTCGTTTTAGTAGTTTTCGCTGACCTTGCCGCCGTTTTCCAGGCTCTCCATATTGGTCTTCAGCGAATCCACCCAGGTACTCTGTATCCTGAATGATGTCCTGCCGTTCAGCTTGACTATATATCGCCTTGCGGTGTCCTTATAGATCTCGATGA
>NZ_CAMHRZ010000365.1 GCF_946187255.1 uncultured Ruminococcus sp. | reverse complement strand
TTTTACAAAGTCAATAGTTTTGATATGACAAATCTAATTTCAGCACCGAATTTGTTGATTATCACACTTCGTTTTTAATGTAATTGTTGAATATTGCCCGATAGCAGCAATGAAAAAATATAACGATATTAGCCTATCAAAGTATATTCATAATACAATTCCTGGCATAAAAAATACAACCGCGCATCCCACTGATGCGCGGTTGTCTGCCTTTATATATAAAAACTTGTTACTGATCAACCGAAAGCCCTGTGCCGTTGGCATCTTTCAGCTTTTTGAACACTATGCTGTGTACATCCAGTCCGCCCAGACCGAAATGCAGCCTGAATATCGTATAGCGCGAGAACAGCGGCATCTCATCCACCGATACCGTCACAGGCTTTCCACCGGTGCCGTTGAACGTGAATGTGCCCCATGCCGTACCCATGCTGAACACGGTCACAGGCATCTGTGCCAGCTCGCTCTGTACAGAGCTTGCGGTTATCTCCATGCGGTACTGCCCAAGCTGTGCAACATCCACCGTGAAGCTGTAATCAAGGTCGCGCTCCGTCTTTACGCCGCTCATATCGATGGTAAGGTCACCGTCCAGCAGATATACCCTGTCGGATGCGCCGTCGTCCACCGTTTCCGTAGGCTTGCCGATGACCTCTACCGCTTCATCCTCGCCCACAAGCCTTGCCATTGCGTGAGTACCCAGCACGAAGCCAAGTATATTCTTCGCCGCTCTTTGCAGCTCGCCGCGAGTGAGGCTGCCGTCATTCAGCGCCTGCATAACGTTGTCGCTGCCCTTTCCGCCGTCGGCACATACCATATATACATCGTTCTGAGCGCGTACCATCGCGGCAAAATTGTTTTTGTCGGGAGCCTTGCCGCGATCGTTGATGTTCGCCCACCAGTCCGTCATGGTGAAGCCGTCGAAGCCCCAGTCCTTGCGGAGTATCATGGTATTCAGATCAAAGCTGCCCGCTGTCCACAGGTCATTCACCTTGCCGTAGGTGGTCATCACCGATCTGGCACCGCCCTCTTTTACAGCTATCTCAAAGCCCCTGAGGTATATCTCCCTCAGCGCCCTTTCGCTGACAGCCGAATCAAGGAAATGCCTGTTGGTCTCCTGATTATTGGCGCAGAAATGCTTGATCGTGCCCTCAACGCCCTGTGAATGGAGACCTTTCAGCTCAGCCGCCGCCATGTGTCCCGTAAGGAAAGGATCCTCCGAGAAGTATTCAAAGTTCCTGCCGTTGAGCGGGTGACGATGTATGTTCATACCCGGTCCCAGCAGACAGTCCACCTTGTTTGCCCGCATCTCCATGCCCATAAAGGTAAACAGTTCGGTAAGCAGCTGCTTGTTGAAGGTCGCGGCGATAAGGGTGCCGTTAGGCAAGCTGAACGCCTTTGTGCCCACATCAAGGCGCATACCCGAAGGACCGTCCGAACAGCAGCAGGCAGGTACGCCCAGTTCTTCAAGATGCTTTGACACACCGCCGAAAGCCGCCGCAGTACCCGGTGTGACCTTAGGCGAACACATACCCTCACCGCGCACAAGACAGTTGAGGTCGTTGTCGTCAAGCTGTGCGATGAACTCATCAAGGGTATTTTTCCCGTGATAAACATCCGCCAGTTTGATGCCATTATCACCCATGACAGGTATCTCTTCGGGCAGATATTCCAGCCGCCTTGCAGCTTCATCCACATCAGAGAGAAATACTCTGCCGAATGAAAGCCCCTCTTCGGTGCGCACCATGCGCTCAAACTCCGCTACAGGTGCCAGCGCCTGTTCAAGCTGTTCCAGAACTTTGTTCTTATCCAGCATGAAAGAGAAGAACTCCCGCGCACTGCGAACATCGCTGCCCGCATAGAATTTGTACTCGCCCGATTCCATCACCCACGAATTGGCATTAGCGGAGATAGTGCTCTCATCATAGGAAGCCATATCGCGCTCATCAACGGTGATAGTCAGCGTCTGTTCCTCACCCGGTGCGAGCAGTTTTGTTTTCTCAAAGCCGCAGAGAACTCTTGCGGGCTTGCCCATACGGACACAGGGTGCTTCAAGGTATATCTGTACGACTTCCTTGCCCGCTGTACTGCCCGTATTCTTCACCTTTGCGGTAACAGTGATGCCGCTGTCTGTTCTTTCGCCATCGGCAGATATCTCAAAGGTGGTATAACTCAGACCAAAGCCAAAGGGGAAACGTACCTTGTCCTTTGCAAATGTCTCGAAATACCTGTAGCCGACATAAATATCCTCGCCGTAGAAGTTCCTGTCCCTGTCATGGAAATATTTGTCAGAGGGATAGTCACTTATATCATACGCTATGGTATCGGGCAGCTTTCCGCAGGGAGATACTTCACCCAGCAGCACTCTTGCCGCACCTGTGCCGCCTGTCATGCCGCCCTGCCACACATACATCACAGCATCGGGAGAGAACTCGTCCATAAAGCCCATATCTATGATATTGCCCACATTCAGCAATACGACCATCTTTTTGAAATGCGCCCTTACAGTCCTCAGCATAGCCTTTTCGCCGTCGGTAAGCAGATACGAACCTTCGGTACAGCTGTTATCCTGCTCCTCACCCGCTGTGCGCCCGATGATACAC
>NZ_CAMHRZ010000364.1 GCF_946187255.1 uncultured Ruminococcus sp. | reverse complement strand
CCCCCACCCCAAAAAGCGGTAATGAGCATCAAAAACGTTTTCGTGGAATTTACTTTCTTTATCTTTACTTTTTCGGGGAAATGTGCTATAATACACTTATCTATTTTAAATTGGGAGTGTTTCTTATGAATTATAATGTAGGCTTCATCGGAGCAGGTAATATGGGCACCGCTATAATGAAAGGTATTCGCGGCAGCAGCATGGCTGATACTATCTCGCTGTATGCCTTTGACCCCTCGCAGGAGGCTATGACAAGAGCCGAGCAGATGGGCGTAAAGACCGTTGCTGACGGTGCTGAGCTGGTAAGTATATGCGACTACGTTTTTCTGGCAGTAAAACCCCAGCAGCTGGACGAGGTACTGGCTGCCGTTAAGGATGAGGTCACTGCCGATAAGGTGATCGTTTCCATATGTGCGGGCATCACCGATGAGTATATCGCTTCGAGGACAGTAGCGGGCGCAAAGGTCATCATGGTAATGCCGAATACTCCCCTGCTGCTGGGTGAGGGTGCGACTGCACTTTCAAAGGCTGACAGCGTGAGCGATGAGGAATTCTCACTGGTATGCAGCATATTCGGTGCCTGCGGTATCTATTCGGTTATACCTAAGGACAAGATGAAGGAGATAATCGCCATCAACGGTTCGTCACCTGCTTTCATATACCTCTATGCTCAGAAATTCATCGAGTACGCAAAGAGCGTGGATATAGATGAAGATGTGGCTGTGAAGCTGTTCGCTCAGTCGCTTATCGGTTCGGCTAAGATGATAACCGACAGCGGCAGGACCATCGATGAGCTCATCACTATGGTATCCTCAAAGGGTGGCACGACTATCGCAGGTCTTGAAAAGCTGCGTGAGAACGGTCTTGACAAGGCGGTCAAGGACTGCTGCGAGGCTTGCACCAAGAGAGCCTACAAGCTGGCTAAGTAAGGCATAATTACTGCATCCCGCGCATAATCATTAGTGAGGTGATGGTTATGCAGACAAGCTGTTACAGAACAGACGGCAGAGGGACTGCACTTTACGGCAAAGGCACATTTGCGTTTTTATGCGCCGCTGCACTCATCGGCGTGCTTTTGGGGACGCTGTGCTTTTGCATGGGTGCGGGACAGGCGGACAGGCTGATATTCTTCGGAGATAACGGGCTTAAAGTCCGCGCAGGCATGGATCACGGCAGGATAATGGCAGGTTCGCTGCTGGGAAGTACGGTATTCCTGCTGGGACTGGCTGCGGCGGGTCTATGCGCAGTGGGGCAGCCCTTTGAACTTGCACTGCTGGTGCTGCGCTGCATGGGTCTTGGCTACACGATGGCGGAGATCTATTCATCAGTGGATAGAAGCAATGTGATATACGCGGCGGGACTTCTGCTGCCGGGTGCTGTTATCTCAACACTGGGGCTTATCGCGGCGGCAAGAGAGGCGGTATGCCTTTCAAACATCTACCTGCGGCTGACGCTTTCGGACAGGCAGGAACAGGGGCTGGCAGAGGCTGCGAAGCTGTATTTCACAAAGCTGCTGGTCATCGAGGCTTTGCTCGCACTGGCGGCAGGCGCGGATACTGTATGCAACTACCTGTTTATCGGCAGGCTGACGTGACGGCAGGACGCGGGAACATAAATATCAAGGAGTTAAAAATGGCATTATTCGGAAACTACGATACACCGGGACGCGGCGTTCTCAAAACACCGCACGAAAAGCGCCCGTTCTTCAAATTCTGGGATATATATTTCAGACATTGTTGGCAGCTTATGGGATTAAATCTGCTGTACTTCCTGTTTCTGGTACCGCTGTTTGCCACGATAATACTGGCAAGCACCGATATGCGGTGGCTGGCACTGATGTCCGTATCGGGGATAATGGGACCCGCAACGGCGGCAATGACGAGAGTTGCGCGAAACTATTCTCAGGAAAGACACACCTTCATGTTTCACGACTTTTTCAGGGCATTCAAGCTGAACCTGAAACAGGGGCTGATAATGGGCTATATCGACACTGTGGCGATAATCAGCTTTGTAATAGGCATCCCCATGTATCAGGACATGGCAAACAAGAACCGCGTGATGTATGCGCCTTATGTCATTGCGATGGCGTGTATGCTGGTGTTCTTCATGATGCATTTTTACATCTATCAGATGATGTGTTCCACAAATCTGAACATGAAGCAGATACTGCGAAACGCGCTGTTCCTTGTGAGCATCGGCATGAAGAAGACGATATACACACTGCTGGCATCGCTTTTCATCATCATATTCAACTATCTGATGCTGCTGGTTATACCTGCGATCGGGCTGACGCTGGTGATGTTCTTCCCGTTCACGTTCCTGACGTTTGTGGCTTGTTTCAACTGTTATCCTGTGATACGCAAGCACGTTATACAGCCGTACTATGATCAGCGCGGGGAAGAGAACCCCGAAGATGCGGCAGTAAGTGATGAGGAAGCATTATTTGAGGACAAGGCAGCGGAGGAAGAAGCTGTCGTTCCGGAGAAGAAGCATAAGCGTAAGACGATAAAGTAGTTCGCGGCAGCAAACAGGCGAACAAAACAAACTAAGGCGCGAAACAAAGCGCGCGGTCAAGCCTCGCGCTAGCAGGCTTGCGGAGAGCTCGAGAGGCA
>NZ_CAMHRZ010000363.1 GCF_946187255.1 uncultured Ruminococcus sp. | reverse complement strand
AATGTAAATACAACACGGTACAAAATCATACCATAATTTTGTACAAATCTTTATTACAGTGCCCGAAAGTAGTCTTATGCAAATATATTCAAAGGTGTGATTTTGTAAAATTTTAAGGAACTGATCGGAAACAGATATCGTACTCTCCGCACAGCAGGAGGTATTTATTGGTAAAAGGGCTGAAATACACCGATTTAAGGACTTTTTTTCTTCGGGTGAGATATTTGCTTCAAATGACATTGACATTAACGCTAAAATGAGGTATAATAATAAAAGTATGTCTATCCGTGATCGCGGAGACCGTTTTCGGCGTGTCCTTCGCAGTACGGGTCTGTTTCGGAAAATACACAGAAGAGGTGTTTTTATGAAGGGAATAATCCTGGCGGGCGGATCTGGCACAAGGCTTTATCCGCTGACTATGGTCACCAGCAAGCAGCTGCTGCCCGTATACGACAAACCAATGGTATACTATCCCCTGTCAACACTCATGCTTGCGGGGATAAAGGAAATACTCATAATCTCCACTCCCACCGACCTGCCGAATTTTGAAAGGCTTCTCGGTGATGGCTCGCAGTACGGCATCGAGCTTTCTTATAAGGTACAGCCCTCTCCCGACGGTCTCGCGCAGGCGTTCATTCTGGGTGAGGAGTTCATCGGTGACGATGCGTGTGCAATGGTTCTGGGCGATAATATCTTCTACGGCAACGGCTTTGGCACGCTTCTCCGTGAGGCGGTAAAGGATGCCGAAGAGAACAAGCGTGCGACGGTATTCGGCTACTATGTGCCTGACCCCGAACGCTTTGGCGTAGTGGAGTTTGACGAAAAGGGACAGGCGATCTCCATCGAGGAAAAGCCTGCCGTTCCCAAGTCGAATTATGCGGTGACGGGTCTTTACTTCTATCCGAAGGGCGTATCCGCCAGAGCGAACAAGGTGAAGCCCTCCGCACGCGGTGAGCTGGAGATAACCACCCTCAACGAGATGTACCTTGATGACGGTCTGCTGGATGTTCAGCTGCTGGGACGCGGCTTTGCATGGCTGGATACGGGCACGATGGACAGTCTTGCAGAGGCTACCAATTTCGTGCAGATGGTTCAGAACCGTCAGGGCATAGAGATATCCGCCCCCGAAGAGATAGCCTTCATCAACGGCTGGATAGATAAGGACGGTCTTATGAAGTCCGCCGAAAAATACGGAAAATCCCCCTACGGCGCACACCTTAAAAAGGTAGCCGAAGGCAGGATAAAATACTAAGGAGCTTTTAAGATGGGTAATTTTACTTTCAACGAAACAAAGCTGAAAGGCGTTTACATAATCGATGTCAAGACCTACGGCGACAATCGCGGCTACTTTATGGAGACTTACAAGGAGAGCGATTTCAAGGCGGCGGGACTTGATTACAACTTCGTGCAGGACAACCAGTCCAGTTCGCGGAAGGGCGTGCTGAGAGGGCTTCACTTCCAGAAGACTCACCCGCAGGCAAAGCTGGTGCGTGTGCTGAAAGGCGAGGTATTCGATGTTGCGGTCGATCTTCGCAAAGACAGCGAGACCTACGGACAGTGGGTGGGCGTTGTGCTTTCGGAAGAGAACAAGCGCCAGTTCATGATACCGCGCGGATTTGCACACGGTTTTCTCGTGCTGAGCGACTATGCGGAGTTCGTATACAAATGCGACGACGTTTACCACCCCGAAGACGAGGGCGGCATAATATGGAACGATCCCGCTATCGGCATTGAATGGCCCGATGCAGGCGAGATCATCCTCAGCGAAAAGGACAAAGTCCACCCATCGCTGGCAGTATCGAAGACAGAGTTTTAAGGAGAATCACTATGAATATATTCGTAACAGGCGGTGCGGGCTTCATCGGCTCGAATTTCGTTTTCCATATGCTGGAAACCTATCCCGATTACCGCATCGTGTGCCTTGATAAGCTGACCTACGCGGGCAATTTAAGCACCCTTGAACCCGTGATGAAGAACCCGAATTTCCGCTTCGTGAAGATAGATATCTGCGACAGAGAGGCTATCTACAAGCTGTTTGAGGAAGAAAAGCCCGATATCGTTGTCAATTTCGCGGCTGAATCTCACGTTGACCGTTCTATCGAGAACCCCGAGATCTTCCTTCAAACCAACATTCTCGGCACACAGGTGCTGATGGATGCCTGCAGAAAGTACGGTATTCAGCGTTATCATCAGGTAAGTACCGATGAGGTATACGGCGATCTGCCCCTTGACAGACCCGATCTGTTCTTTACAGAGGAGACACCGATACACACAAGCAGTCCCTACAGTTCGTCAAAGGCGGGTGCCGATCTGCTGGTAATGGCTTATCACAGAACTTACGGTCTGCCTGTGACCATTTCGAGATGTTCCAACAACTACGGTCCCTATCACTTCCCCGAGAAGCTGATACCGCTGATGATAGCGAATGCGCTGGCTGACAAGCCTCTGCCCGTATACGGCGAGGGTCTGAACGTGCGCGACTGGCTCTATGTTGAAGATCACTGCCGCGCTATCGACCTTATCATACACAAGGGCAGAGTAGGCGAGGTATACAATGTAGGCGGTCACAACGAGATGAAGAACATCGACATCGTGAAGCTGATCTGCAAGGAGCTTGGCAAGCCCGAGAGCCTTATCACC
>NZ_CAMHRZ010000362.1 GCF_946187255.1 uncultured Ruminococcus sp. | reverse complement strand
ACCCCCGCTTCAAGCTGACCAATGAGTATGCCCGCATCAGACAGGACAAGTTCATTCAGGGCGCTTTCAAGGCAGGCTTCAACGTTGAGGACGGCTTTGCGGCTTATGCGGTCAATGAGCAGATATTCGTTAAATGCTTCGGTGAATATCAGTTCGTGGAGTATCCCGATTATTCCTGCAACTTTGAGATGTACACCAACAATAAGTTCCTGGAATGCGAGATACTGGGCGAAAAGAAGAAGTACCTGCCCGGCGAGTACGCAGAGCTCACTGAGACCTGGCAGCTGCTGGATAATAAGGGAGATATCGAGCCCGAGCTTGACAGCATAAGGAAAGCTGTGGGCAAATAACAGATATATTAGCGGCAGACGGATGTCTGCTGTGTGATACTTATAGGATCATAGGATGAACAGGCTCATTCACATAAGAATGGAAGGGATAGATGAGCCATATAGAAATGATAGGAGGAAGGTCATGAAAAAGTACCTTGATGAATCCCTGTCGGTGGAGGAGAGAGCCGAAGCACTGACAGACGAGATGACAACGGAGGAACAGGCAAGTCAGCTGAGATACGATGCACCCGCTGTTGAAAGGCTGGGGATACCCGCATACAACTGGTGGAACGAGGGCATACACGGTCTGGCACGTTCGGGCGTGGCTACTATGTTCCCGCAGGCTATCGGACTGGCGGCGATGTTCGATGACGGACTGGTAAAGAAGACTGCGGAGATAACTGCTGAGGAAGCAAGGGCGAAGTATAACGCCTATACCAAGGAGGAAGACCGCGATATATACAAGGGACTCACTCTGTGGGCACCCAATATAAATATATTCCGTGACCCCCGCTGGGGCAGAGGTCATGAGACTTTCGGTGAGGATCCTTATCTTACAGCACAGAATGGCAAGGCTGTTGTAAGAGGTCTTCAGGGCGACGGCAAGACCATGAAGGCTGCTGCCTGCGCTAAGCATTTCGCAGTACACAGCGGACCCGAAGCTATACGCCATGAGTTCGACGCAAAGGCAAACGCAAAGGATCTGGAGGAGACTTATCTTCCCGCCTTTGAAGCACTGGTAAAGGAAGCTAAGGTGGAGAGCGTCATGGGCGCGTACAACCGTGTGAACGGCGAACCTGCCTGCGCAAGCGACTACCTTATGGCAAAGCTGAAGGAATGGGGCTTTGACGGCTATTTCGTTTCCGACTGCTGGGCTATACGCGATTTCCACGAGAACCACATGGTGACCGCAAATGCCATAGAGTCCACCGCAATGGCACTGAAGGCAGGCTGCGACGTAAACTGCGGCTGTACCTATCAGAACCTGCTGGTGGCACTGGAAAAGGGCGCAGTTACCAAGGAGGATATCCGCACTGCCTGCGTACACCTGATGCGTACAAGGATAAGACTGGGTATGTTCGATAAGAAGACCGAATTCGACGATATCCCCTATGAGAGAGTGGCTTGCAGGGAACACAAGGCAGTATCGCTGGAGTGCGCCGAGAAGTCGCTGGTAATGCTTGAAAATAACGGCATACTGCCGATAGATACCGCTAAGTATAAGACCATAGCAGTAATAGGTCCCAATGCGGACAGCAGAACTGCACTGGAGGGCAACTACAACGGTCTTTCGGACAGATATATCACATTCCTCAACGGCATACAGGACAGGTTCGAGGGCAGAGTACTGTTCGCAGAGGGCTGTCACCTGTATAAGGACAGAGTATCCAATCTGGCACAGTATGGCGACCGCTATGCGGAGGCTGTTGCAGCCGCAAAGAATGCGGATATGGTCATCATGTGTCTCGGCCTTGATGCAACTATCGAGGGCGAAGAGGGCGATACAGGCAACGAGTTCTCTTCGGGCGACAAGAACGGTCTGACACTTCCTCCCTCTCAGAGAGAGCTGGTAAAGAGGATAATGGCAGTGGGCAAGCCTGTTGTAACAGTAGTATGCGCAGGTTCTGCAATAAATACCGAGAGCAAGCCTGATGCACTGATACACGCATTCTATCCCGGCGCAGAGGGCGGCAAGGCACTGGCAGAGGTACTTTTCGGTGATGTTTCACCTTCGGGCAAGCTGCCTGTGACATTCTATGAGGATACGGACAAGCTCCCCGAATTTACGGATTATTCCATGAAGGGAAGAACATACCGCTATACCACCGATAACGTGCTGTACCCCTTTGGATACGGTCTGACTTACGGCGGCGTAAAGGTTACGGGCGTTGAGTATAAGGACGGCAAGGCAGTCGTTACCGCCGAGAACAGCGGCAAGGCTACCGAAGACGTTATCGAGCTGTATATCAAGGACTATTCGGAGAATGCAGTGCCCAACGTTAGCCTGTGCGGATTCAAGCGTGTAAAGCTGAACGAGGGCGAAAAGGCTGTATTTGAGATAGAGATACCCGAGAAGGCATTCACCGCGGTCGATGATAAGGGCGAGAGGAAAGTATTCGGTGATAAGTTCACACTGTATGCGGGAACATCACAGCCTGATGCATTGAGTGAGAAGCTGACGGGAATAAAGTGTGCGAGCGTTGAGATAAGCAAATAAAAAGCAAATAAAGGGCGCGGAAGCAAATAAGCGCTAATCACAAACTATATCGTGAACCGAGCTTTGGGTCAAGCCTTTCGCGAAAGGCTTGCGGGAGTTTGAGGGCAGAGCCC
>NZ_CAMHRZ010000361.1 GCF_946187255.1 uncultured Ruminococcus sp. | reverse complement strand
TGTGTTCTCACTGGGCGGGACGTGTGTTCGGCTATTCGGTCATCGAGATGAAAGGGAAGGAGATATTCAACGAATTCTACATCGCCTGGATGCTCAACCTTGCACAGACCCTTGATATCCTGATGAAAAACGACCGTATCCACAAGCTGATAGACAAGCTGGAAAACCTCAGTATAAAGGATGCCCTTACGGGTCTTTACAACAGGCGCGGCTTTGAAACACGCTCGCGGGATATGATAAGTGCTTTGCAGGCAAAAACCACTGTATGCACTATGGTCATCGACCTTGACGGTCTGAAACGCATAAATGATGAACATGGTCACTACGAGGGCGACCGTGCCATTAAGGCTGCCGCCGAAATTATAATGAGCTGCTGCACATCGGGTGAGATAGCGGGCAGAACAGGCGGAGATGAGTTTTATGTATTTGCAGCCGATTATTCCGAGAACCGACTCAGGAAGTTTATCAATAGTATGAATGCAGCGATCGAAAAATACAACAGTGAAAGCGGCAGACCCTACAGGCTTGAAGTCAGCTACGGCACAAATCTCGCTGAAGCCGATTCGCGGGGCGATCTTGAAGAACTTTTAAAGATAAGCGATCAGCGAATGTATGAGCAAAAGCAGTCAAAGCCCGCAAGAAGACGATAAGTATACACTAACATGATACCGATGAAAAGCGGCATACCCTCTGTGTGTGGGGTATGCCGCTGATTGTTTTATTGTAGGTCTGTTTGCATAGCCGTCACTTTATCGTGACCTTGAATGCTCTGCTGTCGATATTTGAGATATCCCACTTGCCGTTGACCTTAGCGCAGACAACGATCTCGTAGGTCTGTCCTGCTTTAAGCTTTGGGGATGTGAATGTGGTGGTATCGGCGTCGGTGTAAGCCTGAACGCTCCACTTGTTAGCAGATCTGACTGCTATGCTGTACTTTTCCGCACCCTTGACAGCGTCCCATTTGATCCTGAACTGATGGGTATTCTCGCTGTACTCCGTCGAAGTGACATTCGGATAAGCGTGGGGAGAGTTGGGTGAAACGGTTATGGCATTGGAAGTATCCGTATTCCACTTCCCATCCAGCATTGCAAATACAGCAAACTTATATTTAGCTCCCGGAGTAAGATCATTGATCACTATTGAAGTCTCGGGACCCCAGTTGAAAATATACCAGACCCCGTCCCTCTCTCTTGCCACAGCGTAGGACTCAACACCTTCGATGGCGTTCCACTCCAGCTTTACGGCACGTTCGCCCTTTTGATAGGTAACAGCAGGCGGAGTGAATTCCAGCTTGTCGATACTGAATGTCTTGCTGACAGTGTAGGTCATCCCTTTAAATACAACTGTTGCTTTGCATACTGCCGTGCCCTCATTTGTATAGGTGGGTTCGATTATATTGGTATTCACTGTGGCATCCACTACCTTCTGTTCGCCGCACTTTTCGCAGGTGAAGGTGGCGTAAGCGGAATAATCGCCTGTTTCTTCGTTCTTCTCAAAGGTGAAAACAGGATAGGAATAACTGTCATTACTTTCGCCAAGGGGCTTGATCACAACATTGGACCTGTCGGTCTTGTTTTTTCCGTTAGGATCCAGATAGCAGGAAAATGTTTCTTCGTCATACCAGTAACCCTTACTGCCTTCCTGGGTGCAGGTGGGATCACGGGGCGGTATGTATACCAGCTTATCGAATACCGCAGAAACAGATACATCTTTGTCGGGCATTATGAAACTGTATACTGAGCTTCCTGACATCATTATCTGGTTATCGTAGTAAATAGTCCGCAGTACATAGCCCTCATCGGGAGTTACATTCAGAGTTATCTTTTCCCCCGGAACAGCCGCTGTCTTGTTTGCAGTAAGAGTACCGCCTGTTATATTATCGGGGATATTCACATAGAACTCTGAGGGAACACCTTCCACATAGTATACGGTGGCTTCAGAAAAGCAGACGTAGTTATCCATCTCCGGTGAAGCGTGTGCTATGCATACCGAATCCATACCCTCTTCGCCGCAGTCTATAGTGATCTTTTTCTTTTTAGTGTAGTGTGTAACACCTTTGGGGGAATTTGTATACAGCCCGTTTTCAGTCTGTATGTCATCATTTGACAGATAGTTGATCTGAAGCTCAACTTTTGATATTTTTCTGCGGTCTTTGGCAATGAATTCGATATACCCCCGCATATCTTTGCCATCGCAGTTAACGGTATTCCCGACCAGCCAGCCCTTGCTGCTGTCAGTGGGGTATCCGACAGCATATACACGATCGAGATCAAACACTCTTGGCTGGGTCTCAGGTCTGTGTTCGGGATCGCTGCTTTCACGAATACAAAAAGATATATTGTCATAATTCTCTCTCTGAGCTGAGCTTGCAGTAATGGCAGTAATACTGCACATCGATTTATCGGGTACAAGTGTTATCCCGCCCGAGAGCATCATAAGTGCCAGTACTCCCGCGAGGACTTTTTTCATTATTTTACCTTTCATTTTTACCTCCTTAATAATGGTATGCCGAGCGTTTTCGGTTGTTTACTGTATGATTATAGCATCTGAGGATGTTTTTGTCAATATGTTTAAGAAATTTTCAATTATATGCATTTTTGGAGTACGAACAATGTCCATATAATATAGTACACACTTATTTCGGGTCAGGCTGATAGTAATAATACCCGGCTGTCACATTCTTTTGTGGTT
>NZ_CAMHRZ010000360.1 GCF_946187255.1 uncultured Ruminococcus sp. | reverse complement strand
CTTCTTGTACATCATTACAAAGACGATGTCTGTATCGGGCTCAAAGAGATGTTTACGACAAAGGTGAAATGGCTGCATTATCTGCCCGTATTCCTGCTCTTTGTGCTCTATCCTCTTGTCAGTGCGTATCGCATGAAAGGTTCATTATCTCTAAGCAGCGATTTTGGAGCCAAACAGATCATAGATTATTCATTTGTCGGCATCACGGAAGAAATGGCGTTCCGCGGCTGGCTCCTAAATGCTATAGTCGGCAAGAACAAAAAGAATCAGTGGAAGGCGATACTGCTGAATTCGCTGATGTTCGTGGCAATACATATCCCGACATGGACCATTAACGGGAAACTTGGAGAAGCTTTTCTTCATTTCGGATTTGTTCAGATCATCATTCTGAGTATCATATTCAGTATAACTTTTTTGAAAAGCAAAAATATTCTCATTCCCGTGGCTCTGCACATGATATGGGATTTTCTGCTGAGTATGTTCTGATGAATAACCACTTGTTTTAGATCTTTTTACGGGAGATATGACTTTGACGTAATGGTATTGGTGATGAATATGGACGATATGAAAAGTATAACAGAGGTATGCAGACTGCTTGACATAACCTCACGGACGATACGTTACTATGAACAGCTTGGAATGATAAAAACTGTCAGGAAAAGCAATACTGCGCCGCGTCAGCTCGACACGGAAACCATTGAGCGCCTGCGAAGGATATGCTTTCTGCGGAAATTGGGTATTGGGCTTGATGATATCGCAGATGTTATTGACAGCGATGAAAAAGCAGCTGAGCTGATCAAAAGCAAAAAAGCAGCGATGAAAGCGGAGATCAATGAACTGGTTGAACGCGTCAATCTTCTGACAGAGGTAATTGCGGCTGCGGAACAGGGTGAGAATATCTTCGCTACAGAGCAGCGTCTAAGCCTGCAGCCGGATCATGAAGAAATGAAGCGCATTGCAGGCGAATGTACCAAGCTGATACTTGAACGCCGTTTTGAGGAACTGCAAGCTTATCTGGACGAGGATATGCGGCAGATGCCGCCGGGATTCTTTGAGGTCGGATGGAATGTTCATATAAAGCCCTGCGGTGCGTTTGTATCCATTGGGGAGCAGAGCATTGTCGCTGATACTGTCATCAACAGGCTGCATTTTGAAAAACAGGATATTGCTATCCTGATAGAAGTACATGCAGGTATCGTGACGGGTATGCTGCTGCAATACTGCAAGGAATAAGAGCGAAAAGGAGAAAAGCAATGAAAAAAATCCTGAAAAAATTCTTTGAGGTGATCGGTCGGATATTGCTTGTCCTGCTGATAATTTTTGTTATTTTAACGATCATCTTCGCCTGCATGAAAAAGTCATTGCGTCAAAAGAATATGGATATTCTTGAAGCGGACGGCTTCGTCAATCTTGTTTCAGCAGGCGATTTCGACATGAACGTCAATATTTTCGGTGACGGAAAGTATAAGATCATCGCAATGCCGGCAAGCTGGGATTACGGTTTACCTGTTGAAATGAAGCAGTTATCCGAATATCTCGATGATGATATATCTATTGTTGCTGTGACACGTCCCGGTTACGGCATATCGGGTGAGACAAAAAAAGATGTTACAACAGAGTATATCGTTGATAGCACACGTACCGCACAGAAAAACGCAGGCGTCGAAGCACCGTACATACTTATGGCTCATTCAATGAGCGGTCCTTATGTGACATACTGGGAGAACAAATATCCCGAAGAAGTATCAGGAGTAATATTCCGTAACAGCATCAGCTCGGCGGAGGAGGAAATGCCCGAAAAGGGCGTCCCGAAATTAATGAGAAACGCAGCTGTCATAATCGGCACTTTCGCTAACAAGACAGGCTGGACAACGGCAAAGAATGCTTTGTTTGCGAAAGAAGACGAAGATTATTACGGTGAATACGCAAAAGATGTTCTGGCATTCGAAAAGGCTGCGGTTCCAAATTACGGAGAAGTAAAGAACTATAACATCAATATGAGAACAGCATGGGATTCCATACAGGCAAACGATATCCCGAAGGTGTACATATCAAACGATTTTGAAACACTTGAAGATGTAAGAGAATACCTGATGTTCCTCTACGGTGAGGTCGATGAAGAACTTGCACATGAGCGTTTTGAAGAATCTCAAAGTGAACATCATAAAGAACACAGGAAAAACATAAGTGAATACTGCAAGAGCCTCGGCAATTGCGAAGAAGTGAACATCCCCGCAAGTCATGACATATCCGACCAGAAGCCTGAAGAATTTGCAAAAGAAGTTGAAAAACTGATAGACAGAATCAAATGATATAGTTATGATAAGATAATGCCCCGGAAACACTGAATAAGCGTTCTTGAGGGCATATTCTTATAGGCGGTTCAGCTTTTCTATTTACATTGTATCGGTGATATGTTATAATAGGTGATAAGAAACGAAAAAGGAGCTTTATATGGGAAATCAAGAGATTATTGATCGGGACACTTACCGAAAAATCAAGAAAATAAACCGCGAAGAGCTTACAAAGTTCATTCTCCAGTACGGGGATGAGCTGCTCGGAGAACAGGGCAAAACAATTGATCTTCCGGCTCTTGAAGAAAAACTTAGTAAGATCAAAGGTATAGGCGGTAAGCGCCTTGAGGAGATAATGATCGTTATAGAGAAATTCTTACAAGAATAATTATATCAAAGA
>NZ_CAMHRZ010000359.1 GCF_946187255.1 uncultured Ruminococcus sp. | reverse complement strand
AGTATACTGTTAATGGCGCAAATGCATTTAACGATATTGAAAGCATAATCTTGGGAGTCAATCCTAATGTCACAAGCATTTCCAGCATGGATGCTTTCCTGGAATTGACAGGGTATGTGGCAAGAAATCCTTATGAGATCATGCCCATAATAAGTGGTGCCGGTGCCATACCTCAGATGGTGAACAATGTATATAACTTCTTCACTGGAAACGACTGATCAAAGCGGTAAAACGCCGTGAGGATCAGCATCAGCGGCAATACACAGAATAAATGAAAATTCCGATCATCAGGTGATGATGAGAAAAGAGATGAGAATAGATTGGCGACTATTACCTTATATGCGAATAAAATAAACAGCCTTCCTGAGATAATCAGGACCGCAAAAAGCTCGGTAAGCTCGTATAAGGAAGAACTCGCACAGCTTATAACGGGTGCCCTCAATGTAAACAGCGATGTGTGCAGCCTTGAAGAAACTATCAGTTCACTCAGATCATCTACCGATACTCAGGAGGATAAGATAGATACCCTTGAAGATATCGCAGATGATGTGGAGGACTATGCCGACGAAGTCGTTGAGATAGACGATGATGCGGCTGAGGCTATATCCACCAGCAAAGAGGACTTCTATGATACCTATGAGTATCTCAGACCCGAATGCGAACAGGAAGAGAAGAGCTGGTGGGAGAGCTTCTGCGACGGCGTTGCATCAGTCGGCGAATGGTGCAAGGAGCACTGGAAAGCTATCGTCACTGTTGTCATAGTTATTGTGGCAGTTGCTATCATCGTGGCAACGGGCGGAACCGCTATCGGTCCTATGGCTGCATTGCTGGCTATGGCGAAGGGCGCACTGATCGGTGCCATTGTAGGCGGAATTTCGGGCGGCGTGATAAGTAAGCTCACGGGCGGCTCGTTCCTGCAGGGACTTGAGGAGGGCGCTTTCGGAGGTGCCATCTCGGGAATAATCGCAGGCGGTCTCGGACACGTCTTTTCAGCAGCAGGCTCCGTTGATCTTTCACTGGGCAAAACAATGCTCATCGGCGGTATAGGCGACTCGGGTGCAACTATGATAACTGATCTCGGCGATATTATTATCAAGGGAGATCGTATGTCCGTCGGCGAATTCATCTTCGATGCCGTATTCTCGTTCGGTGTGGGAAGTATTTCGGCGGGAATAACAAATAAACTGGCTGACAGATGGCCGCTGAAGATCGAAGGCATCAACAAGGGCAGAGGAAGCTGGCGCCATGTATGGAGGACCCAGATGCGACGGTCTCTGAACAATAATACACGAGTCAGTCTGAAAACTATCCTTAAAGGACTCGGTGCAGAAGTAATTGACGGAGTCTGGGATTACGGATTTGAGTTCCCTAAGGGAGCTATCGGTAATGTAAAGGATTGGTTCGGACTCTTCCCCGATACAGATGACGATGATGACTGATAACAGTAAATTTACAGTACGATATCCTAAATCAGATATGATAATTTTCTTTCTTGCATGGGGGTTCTTTGCGGCATTCGGAATTATGCTGCTGGTGATGGGCGTGCAGAAGCTGCTCGCCATAGTGATGCTGGTTTATCTGTCTTTGATGGCAGCTGCCATGATCTGTTCCACGATGCTGTTCGGTGTGAAAGTGGACGGCGACAGCCTGAAACTCAGGACAAGGCTTGGCAGAAAATACGAGTTCACACTCGGCGATATCCGCAAAGTTGTCTGCTCAAAAAACAGCAGTATCAAATACGGTCCGAGATACACCGTGATCATCAGAACAGATGACAGGGAGATAGAGCTTATGAAAAGCATGAAGGGCTTTAAGGAAATGTGCGGATATCTGCTGGACAGACACAGCGCAGGAGAGCTTGCTGCCTCAGCTATCTCAAAGAATTGTGCAGCTACACTGAAAAAATATTCTCAGGAAAAATAACTGAAAAAAATTCATGATAGGATTCTGAAAAGGGATGATAAAAGATTGGCAACAATAACCTTATTCGCAAATAAAATAAATGATCTGCCCGAGCTGGTGAGAAACGCCAGAAGCTCAGTAGATACATTCAAGGAGGACCTTAGTTCGCTTATAACCAGCGCTCTGAAAGTTGACGGAGACGTTTGCAGCCTCGAAGATACCATAAGCTCACTTCGCTCATCAACTGATACTCAGGAGGATAAGATCGATGCCCTTGAGAATATCGCAGACGATATCGAGGACTTCATCGATGAGGTCGTAAGTGTTGACGAGGATGCGGCAGATGCCATCAACCAGAGCAAAGACGACTTCTACGATGAGTATTACTATTTGAAGCCTGACTGTGAAAAGAGCGGCTGGGAGAAATTCAAGGACGGTCTCAAGGCAGTCGGTGAGTGGTGTAAGGAACACTGGAAGTTCATTGTCACGGTGGTAATAGTCATCGCGGCTATCGTGTGTCTGTTCGTTCCCGGTGTTAATGCGGCTATCGCGGGTATGGTATTCGGAAAGATCATACTCGGAGCGGCGGCAGGCGCCCTGATGGGCGCGATATCGGGCGGCTTGATGGGCGGTATAATGAGTGCCCTCACAGGCGGATCATTCTTTGAAGGCTTTGAAGAAGGAGCTTTCTCGGGTGCTCTTACGGGAGCTCTTATGGGCGGTCTCGGCGGAGCAGGCGAGATACTCGGCGAGTCAATCAAGTGCGTAAGCACTCTCGGTAAAGCAGTAAAGGCTACCGCAAAGATATCATCCATCCTTTCAAGTGGAATGGGACTGTTCGACAG
>NZ_CAMHRZ010000358.1 GCF_946187255.1 uncultured Ruminococcus sp. | reverse complement strand
TCGGAGCTGTTGACAAACCATCGACAATCGCAAGGAAATATGGTATAATGATATCATAGAAAGCGAGGTCGAGAGCAATGTTAAAAAGATCTGAACCGCGGCAAATGAAGATGGCATTTGTAACACTGGATGAGCTTATGCCGGAAACACATTTCCTTCGGGAACTGGACAGACTTGTCAGCTTTGACTTTATCTATGACAAGGTTTCCGACCTCTACTCATCTACCGGAAGGCCGTCTGTTGATCCGGTTGTTTTGATCAAGATGCTGCTGATTGGATATCTGTACGGTATTGATTCTGAACGCAGACTGGAACAAGAAATTACGGTAAACATTGCTTATCGTTGGTTCCTTGGAATTGATCTTGACGAGCGCGTTCCTGATCATTCTACCATCTCTCAGCTTCGGCGCAGAAAGTTTGACGGTACTTCTGTGTTCCGTGATGTATTCGATGAGATCGTTCGCAAATGCATTGAAACTGGTTTGGTTAGCGGAAAATTGCTGATGACAGATTCAACGCATATCAGAGCCAATGCCAATCATGAGATGCGAGAGATCATTGAAGTTCCGAATACTCCCACAGAATATATGCAGAAACTTGATCGTGAGGCATATGAGTTGGGTCTTATCAAAGAACCCATCGAATACGATACCTCAAAAACCAAGTCTGTTACAAAAAGCAGTACGGATCCTGAATGCGGAATGATGAAACGCCCCGGAAAGCCGGTCGGGTTTCATTATCTTGATCATCAGACCTGTGACGCTGAAAATGGGATTATCACCGATGTGTATGTTACCGCCGGAAATGAGCATGACAGTACACCGCATACGCAACGCCTGGAATACCAGATCGACAAATTTGAAATGAAAACAGAAGCGATATGCGCAGATGCGAGCTATGACAGCGGTGAAGTACATAATGCTATGCTGAACAGAAATATAAAAACTTTCATACCTGAACGTACTCGGTCCGGAACACCGAATTATGAACCGGCTTTTGATCCCAAAGTGTTCACCTACGATGAAGAGCGGGACATTTATGTTTGCCCGGCTGGCAAAGTGCTGCGCTATTCAGGATATAGAAAAAAGGACAGACGTAAAAGATATACAGCAAAAAAAGCAGACTGTTTATCCTGCCAATACAGAGAACAATGTAATGGACACACGAAAAATCCACGAATGATAGATCGTACGCTGCATGAAAAAGCAAGATCAATTCAACGGCAGAATATAGGTACGCCTGAATACCGTGCTGCCATGCGGCTGCGGAAAATATGGTGTGAGGGAAACTTCTCACATCAAAAGGCGAATCATAATCTGACACGAACACGCAAAAGGGGCATTGAACGCGTCACTGAGCAATGCCTCTTATCGGCGTGCGCCCTGAATTTAAAAAGGCTTGTAAAATGCCTCTGAAAGGGGCTGTTTATACTGCTAAATCTTTGCAAATCGGCCTGGTAAAAACTACGGGCTGCTTTTTTATGTCCGAAAACACCACTTTGTCAACAGTTCCGATTCGTTCACCGTCTTGTCTTCATCATCTACATGATCTCGTAAGGCTTTTTGTGGGTTAGTATACTTTAATATTAAAGCTACATCTTTTCCAACAAGCCACGGTTCACCGTCAATGGTGATTGTTCTTACTGAGCCGAACTCAGGGTTTTCAAAAATTGTAATTTCATTCATTTTCATTTACCTCCGTTATATCAAAACTTACTGCTACTGCTCTGTCAACCTGTTCCATAACTTCGGGACTAAGTTTACAGAGCATTTTTCTTAGCCTCGACTTGTCCATTACCTGAATCTGTTCACAGAGTATCACGGAATCCTTGAAAAGCTTGTTGCTTTCAACAGGAACATGAACCGGAAGATTCCTTTTCTTCTTTGAAGAAGTTATTGGTGCGATCAGAGTCGTCGGACTGAAATGATTTCCGACGTTGTTCTGAATGATAAGTACAGGTCTTTTCCCTCGCTGTTCACAACCTTTTCCGGTAAGGACAGCCAGATATACCTGACCTCTTTTTACTTGTCTCATTGGCATTTTCCTTTCAATAATGTATTCATAGAATGATCTATGTATGGACAGACCTTTTTCGCTCAGATCTGTCCGAATCGTATCATAGTGTCAAATTTGTCCTCAACACCCCTGACAAGGGAGCAATATAAGCCGATCATCCGCTAAGATGATCTCATAGGATTCTAACCTCTATCCATTCCTGTGGAATAGCCGTCGCCGGAAGTATCATTATACCCATTGCCTGTCATCGCGTAACAGGAGCTGCCTGTTATAGACAGAACATTTCTCGCTCCATCAGTAGTTATCGGGTGCAGTGCCTGGCGCTCTTTGGTCACTGAATAGTTTTGTGCCGCCTGCGATGCCCGATTATCTGTGATATCATGGCGTGTTCTGTTCGTCGCTTATCTTTTCAGATAGCAAGGGGAACGTAACTTATACGCTGTTATTCAATTTTCAAGGTTCATTGAGGAGCTTTATTTCGTCCCTCACTTTTAAAGCCGAAAAAAACGAGGGTTGGACGAATTAATTTTCAAAAAAATCTGATAATTTTTTCAGAATGCGGTTTCTGCGGTAATTTAAAGTAGTTCTGGCTATGCCAGTAACCTCAGTAATTTGTCTCTCTGACATACCATCGAAGTACAACATTTCAATCAATGCCTTTTCTTCGTCGTTAAGAATAGCCATTCCTTTCGAGAGCTTTTCAATCATTAACTGACGATGCACCTTTTCTTCAAAA
>NZ_CAMHRZ010000357.1 GCF_946187255.1 uncultured Ruminococcus sp. | reverse complement strand
AGTCGAGGTAGAAAATCAAAATACTCAGTGAAAAAAAGCTGAGGGGATTTTGAGTTTTTAACTCAACTTCACACCAAATCACACCAAGTCACTTCAAATCACTTTTCATCACTCGGAAATAAAGCAAAACCGTAGTTTATAGTGTTCGTGTTTTTATAAACCGCGCAAATACGCCATTTCCAAAATGCACCTCAAATGCCCTTTCTCATGAATTTTCGGTAGAAAGCTGGAAGAAAAGCGATTTCGGTAGAAGTAGGTAGCATTGCTGTTGACCGTAACGGATTATTTGAAAAAGGCAAAATTCTCATTTAACTTTCTATTGGATAGTCAACCAAGGTCTACCAAAACGATCAAATCCTCTTGGTAGACAGGATAGAGATCATAGCTTTAGAATAGCAAATAGTGTTCGTTAAGAACGCTGTTTGCTATTTTTTTATGCCCAAATTCAAATAACACTCAGCACTCCTCGATAGGGGTGCATTTTTTATTGCCATTAATTCCGCCAAAATGACAATTATTCAATTTCCTACATTATACCATGGCAAACAGCCTGTGTCAAGTTAATTATACAATCTGAACAAAAAAGAGGAGGAATTTTCTATGCCCGAAAATCTGAGGATTGATCCGAATGACAATGACCTTTCCCTTGAAGCAAACGGAGTTCTCTCCAAGATGCTCAATAATCCCGATACGGATTATGTCAAGGCTGTTGACCTCTGTGCCGTCTGTGAGAATGACTCGCTGAGGACTATCAAAAAGGCTCTCGCTGAACTGACCGACAAAGGCTATCTTCTTCGTATCGGCAACACCTACGCCGTCAATAAGGTCAGGATCACGGAAATGAAGCTCGCCTGAGCTGCTGAAACGGAGGAAATGGAATATGTCAAAGAAAACAAGAAAGCCCAAGACAGCACCTTCATCGGTGTGCCGTGTCAATAAAAATGCCAACTATACCATAATGAGCAACTATCATCTGCGCTCTACGAACCTGAGCCTGAAAGCAATAGGACTTCTCAGCAAGGTTCTTTCTTTGCCGGAGAATTGGGACTACTCTATCGCTGGGTTGACTTCGATCTGCAAGGAGAAAGAGAGTGCGATCAAGTCAGCTCTCGATGAGCTAAAGAAGTGGGGCTATCTCACAGTCACAAAGCTGATGCCTAATCAGACTGAAAGCGGTCGTATTGAATATGTATACGACTTCTATGAGTATTCCGAGAAGGACAAGCCGAGGACTGACCAGGACGATGATGATACATACGATGAGGACGGAGATGTTTCAACAGTCTCCGTAAAAAAAGGCTCACAAGGGGCAGGAAAACAAGGCATAGAAAATCTACCCCTTGAAATTCTACCTGTAGAAAAACAAGCGATAGAAAATCAAGGGCAATTAAATACTAAAGAGAAAATAAAGAAAAATCAAATACTGAGTGATCAAACATCTATCAATCAATCCCCCTCCGGCAGCGAAAAGCCTGTTGAAAATGTTGAAAGACGGACGGACGGAATGACTGATGAATATATCAGCGAAATGAAAATCTATACCGAAGTGGTGAAGGAGAACATCGACTTTAACTACTTCGCTGAATGGCTCGGTGATGAAGAGGAAGCTGAGGAGATCGTGCAGATGATGGTACGGCAGATATGCTCCAGAAAGAAAACAGAGCGTATTTGCAAAGAGGACTTCCCCAGAGAGGTAGTCAAGTCTTCGATGCTGAAAGTCGATATTGTTGTGCTGCAAAACGCTATCGAGCAAATAAAGCAGATCGACGGTGTTAAGAGAAAAGAACCTTATCTGATCAGCACCCTGTTCAACGAAGCCAACAATAAGCATTACAACGAAAATGCTGAAGAACGATGGGCAGTAGAAGCTGTCAAGAGAGATTTTGGCGGTTACGGTTACTGACCGTTTCTGAAAGGAGGTGGTGGCAATGGGTGCGAAGAAGAAACCAGACATTACTCCTGCGTTTACTGGCAGAGATGTTCCGATCAATGAGATCGCTCAGGGAATCGGAAAAAGTGCCGACTTTATCAAGCGTGGACTGAGAACAGGCGCTCTTGATTTCGGGTATGCCGTAAAAAGCGACAACAGCGACAGGTATGGTTATTACTGCCCTGATAAACTCGTTTGGGAGAAAACAGGTTACTATAACCCGAACCCTGAGCAGTCCGAAGCTGCTTGAAAGACGTCTGATGAACTTTTTGGAAAGGAAGGTGAATATCATAGCTAAGTCTATTATCACGCAGGACGGTAATGTTGTCAACTACAACAACCTGCTTGCAATCTATGTCGATGAGGAGCTTGACGATGATGAGAACATCATTGGCTACAATCTTCTCGGCGTGGTCGGTATGAACAAGAATTCCGATGCTATCCTGCTCGGTTTCTTCAATGATGAAAAGTCTGCGATGAACGCTAAGGCGGATATTATCCGCTGGCTCCAGAGTGAAGCGTTTTCCACTTTTGAGATGCCGACCGCAGACGAAGGCGGTGATGCGTAATGCCGTCCGACTATGAGAACGGTGCGAAGAAAACCATCGACATTTCGATCAAGGCGGAGAAAATGACCGCCGATGTGCTGAAATCGGCATTGCAGGAGTTTTTGTCGGGCAAGGCTGAGAAAAAGGGACGAATGACCTTCAAGCAGTTGCAGGAAAAGTCCCCGTCAAAGCTCGACAGCATTGAGGTTTCAGACCGGAATATCGGGGATTTCCTGAAAACCGCACGAAAATACGATGTGGATTTTGCCCTGAAAAGAGATAAAA
>NZ_CAMHRZ010000356.1 GCF_946187255.1 uncultured Ruminococcus sp. | reverse complement strand
GGAGAACAGCTTTTCCATATTCTCCTTTTTAATGCCCATGCCCGTGTCGCTTACTTTGAAAGAGAGCATTATGCTCTTGTCATCCAGCTTTTTGTAACCGACTTCAAATCTGACGGTGCCCTTTTCGGTGTACTTCACCGCATTTGTCAGCAGGTTGAGGGCGCACTGCTTCACCCTTATCTCATCACCGAAGAGGATGTGAGGGATATTGCTGTCCACCTCCACCTCAAAGTGCAGACCCTTTTTATCGGCGCGGGGACGTATCATATTCACCAGGTCGTTTATGCAGGAACCCAGCTCGTACTGTGTGGGCACCAGCTCCATTTTTCCCTGCTCCACCTTTGAGAAGTCCAGTATATCATTTATCAGCGAAAGCAGTGTCCTGCCTGCGGTGCGGATATCCTCAGCGTAGCCGATTATCTGCTTTTCACCGCTTTCACGCAGTATCATCTCATCCATGCCCAGCACCGCATTGATAGGCGTTCTTATCTCATGGGACATATTCGCAAGGAAGGTGGATTTTGCACGGTTCGCCTTGTCCGCGATGCTGCTTTGCTCCCTCAGCTGTTCCATATAAAGGTAATGCTCGGTATCGTCCACCAGCATATACACACTGCCGAAATTCTCCCCCTCGTATTCCAGGTCGTTCACGCATGGGGTATACCTGCGGTCGTTTATATCTATGGTCTTGTTTTCCACGATAGCCTGTTCTATCATATCCACCGTTTCCGCAGGGCTTTCGGTGAGTGCGGGGTATATGGACTTTGCAGGCTCGTTGAAATAGCGCACTCTGCCCTCGGTATCCACCGCGATGATGCCCTCTGAGAGCTTGTCTACGACGTATTCACGGGTGAGTTCAAGGGTATCCAGCAGGTCGTATTTGAACAGTGCTATCAGCATTATCACTGTGCTTATGGTATAGCCCAGCACCGTTACATTATAGCCGTCCGTCACGCCAGTGAGGTATATCACATAGAAGATGACCTCCACCACGATGGATGCGGCGATGTATTTAAGCCGTTTCTTGTTTTTGGCATTCTGTTCCTTTAGTATATTCAGGAAAAGTATACCAAGTCCGTACACTATATAGCTTATCAGCAGCATGGTGTACACATGATGCCAGGGTCCTGCATCGTAGGTGAGGTGCGGGTGTACGCCCGATTTTGTGAAGCCCACGTTCCGGTAGTAAAGATGATGCCAGTCATTCGTCATGACAGCGATATAGGTGGCGGCGTGGAATGACCCCAGTGCCAGCATGATGTTCCGCACCCGCCGCACCCCGCAAAGCTCCACCAGGAAGGTCAGCAGTGAAAATGGTATCCACACTGCGCCGATATAGGACAGCTTCTGTGCAGTCATGGCTTCATCCATATTATCCGAAAGCATTACCTGAAGCACGCCTGCGTTGTTGACAAGTGTTGCGGTACAGTTCAGCAGCAGATATCCGTGTATCTTGCTGGTCCAGTTTCTGAAAATGTATGCGCTCTCAAAAAGCAAGCCGATTATACTGATATACTGTACAGCCAGCACCAAAGCATACATAATGATCCCCCCATTTAGTTTTCTCTATGATAATATTATACCAAAATGGCTATAAATTACCACTATAATTATACTATATTAATGTTCGGATGTCAATAAGTTTCGGCAAACAGGAATAAATTAACAATTTTGCCGTTCGTGAATAAATTAACAATTCGGTCAACTGTGTGAAAATGTCGCTCTCAAAGCGACCGCAGGAGGGAAAAAATATGGTATTATATGATCACAGTAAGACAAACGTCACCCATAAATATAAACAAGGAGGGCTCACTATGAAAAAGAACATGAGAAACAACGAAGGTACAGCGGCACGCAACGATCTCACCGAACTGGTATTCATCCTCGACCGCAGCGGCTCAATGGCGGGGCTGGTATCCGACACCATCGGCGGCTTCAACTCGCTGATAAATGACCAGAGGAACGCCGAAGGCAGAGCGTTTGTGACAACGGTATTATTTGATACGGAGTTTATCTACCTCCACGACCGTGAGGACATCAGCAGCATCAAGCCCATGACCGAAAAGGACTATGTTCCCCGCGGATGCACCGCACTGCTGGACGCTGTGGGCATGACTATATCCCACATCGCGGGCATACACAAGTACGCACGTCCCGAAGATGTTCCCGCAAAGACCGTATTCGTCATCACCACCGACGGCATGGAGAACGCCAGCCGCGAGTACGACTACAAGAAGGTCAAGAAGATGATAGAAAAGGAACAGGAAAAGTACGGCTGGGAGTTCATATTCCTCGGCGCGAATATAGACGCGGCGGCAACGGCGGATTCTATGGGCATAGCCTACGCTTCCAACTACAAGGCGGACAAAAAGGGCACATCTATCATGTTCGGCGCAGTGAACAAAACATTGGGTGCCATAAGAGCCTGCCGGGAGATCCCCGAAGACTGGAGCGACTGCATGGAAGAAGACGCACTGCGCAGATAAGCATACACATACCACAGGGACGGAACACACCGCCCCTGTTTTTTTGATAACCCAATTTCGATGTGTATTGCCGCAAATGATGATTTAGCTTGGGTACTGCGGAGACTACTGAGGGAAACCTTTCTGAAGAAAGGTTTTCCTCAAACTCCTTTCCAAAGACTTTTGCCTCTTTTTGGCAGGGGGCAGCGTGGTTTACAAGGATTGATGTGAGCGGACATTTGTCATTTCTCAAAAGATATCTGCCCCCTGCCAAAAAGAAACGAAAGTTTCAGAGAGAAATCCGGGGACAGCTTTTCTT
>NZ_CAMHRZ010000355.1 GCF_946187255.1 uncultured Ruminococcus sp. | reverse complement strand
TCAACTATCCCAAAATTCTCCCCACAAATCAAAAACAGTGTGGTATAATATATATGTGATCGGAAAACTCCCCGATCCTTCAAAATATTAATTCTCCGAAATATTTATGTTTGTTTTTTATTGCCGGATGGCACAGCCGCACTTGTGAGAGGGTGCGGCTTTTTTTCTTGACACGGGGAAGGATTTAAGATATAATCAGTGTATACTGGGACAGCCCGAAAAGGGCGGGACTTCCCATATAAATACAAAACGGAGGATGCAGAATGAAAGATACCGACTTCACTATACACGATAAAACGCTGGACACTCCGCGCGGACGGATAGCTTTCAGCGAATTCATACCCGAAAGCGGCGATAAGGCACCCTGTGTGCTGATGAGTCACGGCTTCAATTCCTGCATGGGCGAGCTGGCTGATGTGGCAAAGGTGCTGGCGGCACATGGTGTGGCAGCGGTATGCTATGATTTCAACGGCGGCGGCAACAAGGGAAAAAGCAGCGGAAAGACAACAGATATGAGCGTTGCCACCGAGCAGGAGGACCTGCGGGACATGGCAGCTTATGTCAGGCAGCAGCCCTACGCGGGCAGGCTGTACCTTTACGGCGAGAGTCAGGGCGGCTTCGTTTCGGCGCTGACTGCCCCGGAGCTTAACGATATCTCGGGACTGTTCCTGGTGTACCCCGCATTCGTCATCCCCCACGACTGGCTGTCAAAGTCCGTTGAAGAACTTGGTGACGAGTTCGAGTTCATGAATGTTAAGCTGTCAATGACTTACTATAACGGTGTTCCGAGGTATGATGTATTCGCAAAGGCGGCAGAGTTCGGCGGCGCTGTAAAAATATGGCACGGCGGTGCAGACAACATCGTGGATCCCGAATACTCCCTGAAACTGGTAAAAAGCTATGCCGACTGCGAACTTACCGTATTCAGCGGGCTGGGACACTGGTTCCCGCCGGAACTTCGCGAAAGGATAGCGAAGGAGATCGCAGGCAGGATAAACGGTTAAACAAACACAAAGCTCCCCCGTGCAGGGGGAGCTTTTACTATCCTTCAAGAAGCTCTTCAAGTATCTGCGCCGCATCGGTGACACAGCCGCGACAGGAACGCAGCACCTTGCCTGTGCCTGCGCCTTTAAGTTCACGGCAGTTGATCGTGCTGTTCATCTCGGTGAAGCGGCGTTCAAGCTCGGCTGCTTTTTCAGCACCTTCCTTTTCACCGTATCTTGCTTTAAGTACATGACAAGCTGCAAGCACGGCACCGCACTTCACCATTCTTCCGCCCGCATAGGGTCTCGCAGCAGACATCGCTTCATCCGCCGTCATCCCCGCGTCCTCCGCAAAGGCGGAAAGCACCGCTCCCGAACAGGAATACCCGTTCTTGTGATACTCTATTGCGTTCTCACTCTTCTTTGGCATGAGGTACCTCCCGTCAGCGATTGAGAGGCAGCACCGAGTGCTTTATCACCAGGTCGCCCTCGATGGTACGCATACGGTAAACGGTACTCGGATCGTTAAGGCGCTGTATCAGCGTATTAACGGTAAGCTCAGCCATATACTCGGCATCTATGCTGATGGTGGTTATGGTCGGGTCGCTGACCTCAGATATAAGGTAGTTATCATATCCCACCACTGATACGTCCTCAGGCACCGAATAGCCGTGTTCCCTCAGCTGCTTGATGGTCTGGAAAGCCACATCGTCGCAGTTGCACACAAAGGCTGTGGGCATCTCCTCGGGGAATACAAGGTCAATCGGCTCGGAATACTTGTTTCTGTCGTCGATAAGCCAGTCATTGCGTATCTCAAGACCATGCTCGATAAGCGCCTTGAGGTAGCCCATATACCTGTCGAATATGCTGGAATTCGCAGTCTTTGTGCCCACGAAACCTATACGTCTGTGTCCCATACTGATGAGGTACTTAGCCAGCTTGTAGCCGCCGTTGTAACCATTGGTGACTATCGAGTCAACTTTCAGTCCGGGGACATAGTAGTCCAGCAGTATCAGATGCTCAACGCTCTCGGAAAGTCTCTGGGCATAAACGTGGGATATCTCACCCAGTGAGATGAGAGCTGATATCTTCCTGTCGGTAACGATATTGGGAAGCACCAGGTTTTCCTCGTCCTTGAACTCCAGATTTTCGATAACGCAGTACAGGTTCTCACGCTTCAGGCGCTGTACAAGGCTGTTATACAGCGTCCAGTAGAAAGATCCGCTGAGGCCCACATACTTCTCGGGTATCAGCACACCTATATTGCTCTTTTTGCGGGATGTCACCGTCTTTGATGGGACATATCCCATTTCCTCTGCCACCTGCTTGATCTTTGCGCGAAGCTCCTCGCTTACACCGCTCTTATCCGCCAGAGCCTTTGATACAGTAACATTACTGGTATTGCAGGCCTTAGCGATATCTATCAGTGTAACAGGTTTCTTCATTGTTATCACTCCTTTAGTTCTATTTACCTCTATTTTCAATAACTTAAATTAACCTTATTATAAACAATTTTCGTCAATTTGTCAATACTATTCTTAAAATTCGTCAAAATAATGTAAAATGTCAATGAATCCCGAACACAGAAAAGAGCATATCCTTACGCTTTTACGGGCTCATAAAGCTATGATAAACGGCGAAAATAATTCCTCATCAGCTGCACGCTGATGCATCGGTATATGTACCGCAAGCGACTATCGTCACGGTCTGACCATTGCAAGGTATACAGGCACGCCGTCATGGGCATCAATGGTGCCGAGAGCGTATTCCTTGCCGTCTTTTTTCCAGAAGTTGTATATCTTTATATCCTC
>NZ_CAMHRZ010000354.1 GCF_946187255.1 uncultured Ruminococcus sp. | reverse complement strand
CCGATATAAAGGTCAAAAAGGAATGGAGCCCCGAGCTTGGCGAAAACAGTACGCTGAAGAATTTTGTGGTAAAGTTCAAGGTCATGCGTACAGACTCCGTAACAGGACAGACCAAGCAGGTAGCGCTCAAGAAAGACGGCGTTAAGAAAAGAACCTTCGCTATCACAAGCGGAGAATGGTCAAAAGGCTATGACATAACACATCTTCTTTCGCGTTACGGTGACCACATTTACACATACGCTGTTGAAGAACTCAATGTTCCGAAGGGATACAAGGCGGCATACGGAACCGACGCTTCCGGCGCCATGGTGATAACGAATACAGATGTCACCAAGATGGAGATAAACGTCAAGAAGGAATGGGAAAACACTTCTTCTAATGATAAGGAGGTAAAGCTTCGTCTGACGCGTAAAAGAGTCGGTTATCAGGACAGCACTCCTACATGGGTAAAGGTAAATATCGTTGATGAAGCAGGTAATCTCATAAAGAGCTACTCTACCGAACAGTATGACGGAGAGGATATTAAGAAATACAAGGGCGTATATGCAGGAGGAGCTGCGGAGATAAGATGTGAGCTTCCCAAGGGAGTTGAGGTCATTGACCCCGATAATCCTGTGAAGAGCCCGAGCACTCTCAGTGCAAAGTACGACGACGGATTTGTTGTTCTTGATAATCTTGCTCTGGAGAATACAGAAGATCCCGAAAGCACTGCTCCTAATGAAGTGACAATAAAGGTAACTTCAAACACAGCGAAGGATGCAAAGATGATACTGCATCATTCGTTCACACAGGGCGAAAACGGCTGGCTGCCCAACGGCAGTACAGTATCGTATACCTCTGATGCGGGAGCGTATGCTAAGAAGGATTGTCTTGCAGTAACGGACAGATACAAGGCGTGGAGCGGCGCAAGACTTAATCTTGATCCGGCGCTGTTCAAGGTAAACAAGACATATACCTTCAGTGTGTATGTCAAGACACCTGAGAATACATCCGATACAGCAACTTTTAAGATGACATTCAATAACGGACTCGGTGTGTTCAGACCGATCACAAATCCGGAGGTCAATGCTCCGCCGGGTGAGTGGGTACAGCTGACAGGTACTATACAGCTTCCTCCCGAGATCGACCCCTACGGAATGTATCTGCTTATAGAGACAGTTCCGCCGGGAGGAGATTATGATAACTATGTTACCAATACCTTCTACATGGATGAATTCATAGCCATCGAAGGCAGAGACGGTATCAGAGTAAACAGTCCCGACAAGACAGACGAACCCGACGGTACAGTTGAGATAATTCCCGACAGAACGGTTTACAGTATTGCGTTCAACGATACTATTGGCGACTGGCAGGCTCGCGGCGATGTTGTTCTTTCAAACGGCCATGATAATACCAATCATTTCGACTATGTGCTTATTGAAGGCAGAGATAATCCGTGGGACGGCATTAAGCTTAATAATTCAGTGTTGGGCTTAGAGATTGGACATAAATATAAGTTTGACGCTTATGTTCAGGGTCACGGAGACAGCAGCCTCACTACAGTAAAGTTATCAATGGATGCTATAAATGAGGTCATAGCGCCGACAGGTGATAAAACTCAGTGGCCTAATATTGGCTCAACGGCCGTAAAGCAAGGCAATAATGCTTACAAGGATAATCATATCAGAGTTGAGTATGAAATACCTGAAGGCACTGATATCGAGAATATGTACATCTATTTTGAGGGCGACAGTAACGGTCCGTTCAGAGTCCATAATATCACCATCACAGATGTCACTGAGCCGTTTATACCGCCTGCAATGAATGGCTATCATGTAGCAAACGGCAGGTATTATTCCGATAACAGCTTGTATATAACAGGTCTGGAAGAGGATTCGGTAACAAATCCTATGACGCTTCTTGGCAAATACGAGAATGATGACGAGTTCACAGCAAGAGAGATAATTCTTGATAATATCTCAGGCTGGAGATACTACTGGAATAATACGACTGATGATCCTAAACATCGTATAGAGGAGGATGCACAGAATTACCTTTACAAGTACTACATCGAAGAGGTGTCTATCCATGATAAGACGAAAGATCAGTGGATAAATGTTACCAATGACGCACAGCTTCTGACAGGTGAATCCAATGATACGGATAAAAGCTATCTCGTTTCATACAGCGGCAATGGCGCAGCAACAAACGATAGTGATGATCCGATATTTGTCAAGAACAAATACATCTGGTACAAGCTTCCTGCAACAGGAGGCAGAGGAACCGCAGGCATTTATGTGCTCGGCGGATTCCTGACAGCAATGGGAATATTTAGCGGATGCGCCGCAGGCAGGCGCAGAAGGAGGCGTGATAGAAATGGCTTCCTGAAAGTGTAAAACGCATCCGTCAAATAAAACAATATTAAAATGGAGGAAATCATATGAAAAATAATAAACGCGCATTAGCGATGATGACAGCAGCCTTTATGGCTATCACACCCTTAGCAGCAACAGGCATGACAGCCTTTGCAACGACCATAACCGTTGATAAGGTAGAAAACGATACTACAGAGCACGGCTACAAGGCATATCCTATCATAACAGGTAAACTTGCATCAGATGGAACTACCCTTACTGCTATGGAGTGGAATACCGCTATTAATCGTGAAAAGCTTGCAACTGCATTAAAGACATTTGATTCTGAAACTTTTAAGAATTTCACAGCTACCACAACACCTGCTGATTTCGCTGATATGATCAAGGGCTACACAAATAACGACGGTCTCGCAAAGGTATTCAATGATGAGGCTATTCTTCCTTTGACAGCAGGTCAGGCTCT
>NZ_CAMHRZ010000353.1 GCF_946187255.1 uncultured Ruminococcus sp. | reverse complement strand
ACACAAAAAAGCCATAGCACCCCCGCCCTCAACGGGAATACTATGGCATATTACTTCTACATAAACACCGCGCAGATCATTCAATGCTGAGAAACTCATCGGGAATGTAACTCAGACAATCCTCAACACACTGCCTGTTGAAGCCTTCAATGTAATTGCGCTCAAAAAGCTCGTCAGTGTATTCCTTGTAGGGATACTCGGTGCAGTTGTACCAGTCGCCGTCATAGCTGTCCGCTTCAAAATGCGAGATTATCGGTATCGCTTTTACGTTTTCAAAGCTGACAGTACCCGTTACGGGATCCTTGACAACGTTCAGCTTGCCTATAAGCCCCACAGGTGAACGCAGATCGTACATAGTCGATATGAAATTGCCCAGACCGTAGTAGCAGAACGCCTGCCCGCCTTCGGGCTTTTCAATATAGTTGCAGGTGCTTATGGTGTGCGCCTGTGTGCCTATTATCAGGTCTGCACCCCATTCTACCAGCTTGGGCGCCATAGTCTCCTGCACCACGTTTATCTCGTTCTCTATCTCGTTGCCGAAATGACAGCTCACTATAACCACGTCAGCCAGCTCGTTTGCGGCGCGAACCTGCCTTTCCACAACATCCTCGTCCGAAAGGTATACCACCTTGCCCGCTTCGCCGTCTTCTATAAAGAAACCGTTGGTGTGCTCCATATATCCCAGAAAAGCAAAGGTTATGCCGTTTACTTCCATCGTGCGGATGTTCTCGCTGTCAGCTTCGTCGCGGTATGCACCGTAGTGTACCACGTTTTTGCTGTCCCAGTAGTCAAGACTGCTGATAAGTCCGTCACTGCCCATGTCAAGCACATGGTTGTTGCTCATGGAGAATACATTGAACCCGATATCGATCATGTGATCGCCGTTGGCGGTGGGCGTTGCAAACAGAGGATAACTCTGCGGACCGTAATCATCAGTCACCAGCGTCTCCTGATTGAGTATGGCTATATCCGTACCGTCAAGGTAACGTTCAACATTCTGATAAGCGTAAGTGAAGTCGTAATGCGTGTCGCCGCCCTTGTGCCAGGCTTCGTTGTATATATTGTCATGTACCAGATTATCTCCCGCACAAAGCAGTGATACTACATAGGATGGCTGATCTTCGGGTATAGGCAGCTTGTCGCTCTGATCCTCTTCTTTGGTGGGCTGATCGTCATCCGCTTTCTGCTTTTTGGATACAGCAGCAGCGTGACCCGCTCCCGGCTCCTTGCCGTTGTCCAGACCATCGGTATCCTTTATGCCCAAATTGCCGCACCCTGTCAGTGCGGTCATCAGAACTGCACACAGCAGTGCGGTAAGTTTATTGTGTTTTTCCTGCATGACAGACCTCCGTTCGTATTTTCATACATAGTATATTATAACACATATCTGTCCAAAAGTAAAGATGCCGTGAAGCAAATTCTCACCTGTGCGGAATGTTATGGGCATAACTAAAGACCCGACAGCTTTGAACGCAGTCGGGTCTGTGTATATTATAAGAGGTAAATATCATGCCGCTGATCATGCTGATGATACTGCTGTATCTCTTACTATTTTGCGGTGTTTTACCTGCCGATGTAGGTCACGCCGTCGCCGTATATGGTCGTCCAGTCGTTCTTCATGGATACGGGCACCCAGTCGAATTCTTCGCACATATCGTACATCTTCTGAGCCTTTTCCTCGTTCCCGTTCTCGCGTTCGGTGTCATCACAGCAAAGCATGAATGCAAGGCTCCTGTACTTGTTGCCGCTGGTGACATATTCTGCCATGCTTGCATCGCCTGAACTGTTGCCGAAGGAAAGAACAGGCTGCTGTCCTATCTCCTGATTGATGACCGTTACCTTGTTCATTTTGAGATTCTTGATAAGGAAATCTCCGCCGAGTACCAGCTTGTCGTTGTCGTCGTAAACGTATTCCAGTCCGTCGGTATCACCCTGATCGGGAGCGACTACCGACTCATCGGAACCGATCACACATCTGTTGGGCAGGTCGAGCGCCGAATCGTGTACTATACCGCGCACGATGAACCTGTCGGTGCCGCTGACGATATATACTGTAAAGTCGTTCTTTTTGAGGTAGTCAACTACTTCAAGCATCGGCTTGTAGAAGCCCTCTCCGCGCTTCATGCCCTCATAGCTCGGCATATCCTGCTGCTTGAACTCCTGTATATAGTCGTTGAACTCATCCATAGTCATCCCCGCGAAAGCCGAAGCCACAGCCTTTCCGTGATCGGTCTCCAGCCCTTTGAAAGACTCGCCCGTTTCGTTCTGCCTTTTTATCTTCTCGGCGGTCTCTTTCTCGAAGTCACTTGCCTTGTCCTTGTAGTCGGGGTCTTCGAGCACACGGTATTTCAGCAGAGTGTAGTCGAAATAATTCGGGTCGGTCTCGCAGAAAAGCGTGCCGTCCAGATCGAATACCGCTATCCTGTCTTCGGGCGGGATATAATCCTCGCCGCCCTCTGCGGTTATCGCTGTGATATATTCTGTCAGCTTCTGCTTAGCGGGTGCGCTGTCCGTCCAGAGGGAAAGTGCGGGAGCGCTGATGCTTTCAGCCGTTTCCTCCGCAGGTACGGAGGATGCTTTTGCAGTGAAGACGTTCTTTACAATGATGCCTGCAGCAGCTGCTGCGATGCCTAAACTTATTGCCGAGATTATTACAGCGGCGGTATTTGATCTGTTTTTCATTTCATTTCACTCCTGTATGATTTCTTGTCGATCTGCGTTATTTCCTATCAAAGTGCATAGCCGATGAACACGAAGTTGGGACCGTAGCTGTCTGCCCAAACGATGCCCGTGTTGCTCTGAGTAACGGTGCCTCTGTGGT
>NZ_CAMHRZ010000352.1 GCF_946187255.1 uncultured Ruminococcus sp. | reverse complement strand
TTAGCTGTATGATGCCGTAAAGATCAGAAAACGCCTTATAGTAAGTGTGCAGCGTTTCAACAGTCTGCTTGTCCCATGTCGAGAACATTTTATCAATAGTTTTTTGTGATAAAGGTTTTGGATATGCCATTTGTTCCTCCCTGATTAAATTAATTTCCATTTATTAGCTGAATGTGATATTTCGATTGCAACAATGCGTAATTACGCGGTTTTTGAGCCTTCTTCTGCTTTCATTTTTTACTGCATTCGTTTTCTCAGGCTGCGTTTCCGTTCCCGGATACTTGACTGAAAGCAATTTTCGTATCTGCTTTTCGTTGGCATCGGGAAGAAAATAAGTTCCTCGTCCGTAGATCCGTATCCATCGGGAATGTCAGGCAGGTGACATTTTTGCCCGCAAGCTTCTTTCCATCATTTATGAATTCGTACTTGTGATCTCGGCGGTGCCGTTTATGTAGTCAAACTTAAATTCCGTATCGAACAGCTTTGTCAGATCATCTGTCGTTAGATCCACCATACATGAAGTAGGAGTCATACGCATATTCCCGCGAAGCTCAATGCGAACGCCGCTGCGTTCGGCATAGCTGTCGCTTTCGCTAAAATGGAAAATGACCTTTTCCTCTCCTTTTGCAAGAGTATAGCTGTTATCGTCGGCGGCCAAAGGTTTGAAGCCTGTAAACTCCGCAAATGAAGCGATATACGGGAAATCAAGCGTTTCACCAATCTTGTTATTAAATCCGTCGCTAACATAGTACAACAGTTCCGTCTTCCCCAAATTAAATTCATCTTTCCCGTAGTCAGCACGCATCATGGAGTATTCGGAATCCTTCAGCTTGGCTTTCATCTGGGAAGGACCGTACTTTTCCAGCAGCTCGTCCGGCACACTGACCTCCAGATCACCGTGACGATAGTCGTCAACATATTGCTGCTCGGCAAGAAATATCTGCAGCTCCTCATCATGATCGACCGGTTCGGTGCCGTCCTGATATTCATACTCCTGCCACAGCCAGTGGGTTTCCTTGTTTTTCCCGCCCAGACAGTCTATCGCGATGACAGGACGCTCGAATTTCACCTTATATTCTTCTCCGTCGAAATCAGACACGGCAGGGATATGGTATGAGCCGCTCTCCACCAGTTCGCAGGCAGTCTCTACCACTGTTTGTATCTCCTCAAAATTGCCGGCGACCGCTCTCGTACCTCTGGAGAAATCATTGTGAGATATCCCGCGCTCGTCGAACAAAGCGTTCACTTCGGGGTGTTCACTGACCCATTTAACGAGATAATCGCACTCATACTGGTAGTATCTGTTGGCTCCGAAATAATCGTAGTCCAGATGCATACGCTTCACCGTAAATTCGGTACCGTCTGCGCATTTCATGGTGTATTCGCCGTTGCCGTTCCCTTCGGGGCCTTCGGTTATCTCCACCGTATTCCCGAGTTTTTCCGACAGCACCTCGGTAAGCTCTTTGTCCGAAAGCATTTTGCCGTCAGAACAGCCTGTAAGTAAAACAGCCATCGCAGATATCAGTGCAAGTGCCGCTGTGCGGATCATCACCTTTGCCCCGAAACGATGCTTTTTAAACGTTGTCATAATCCTATTCCTTTCTATTGTAAATATATATGTCAATTATATCATACCGGACTGCAATAGTCAATAAACTGTTGGTCAGTAGGAAACGATATTTAGTTCGGCATTCGTGAACGGTATTTCGTTGATAATTCGCATTGAGCAGATACTTGTGATCAATTACAGCGATGTGCCTGTTTTGTTTGTATTATGCGTTATGATGATATTTGTTTGTTATTAATTCCATTTATCTTGTAAAATGACAAAAGTCCGAAAAAAGTTACCACAAAACGAGAAATATGTGATATAATAGGAAGTATAAATAGTTTTTGAAAAGGGGTGAGCATACGATAATGGTCTACCCCGAACTTTGGGATGAAATGCCGCTCATGCTGACATTTATTCTGTATAGGATACGCTGCCTGATAGCATCGGGAGTGCTTGAAGTTGTCAGGGAGGGTAAGATCGAAAGCGGAATGTACGGTGCGGGCGATGATTTCGGGAAAACGATAGTCAGGAAAAAGCGAAAGGAGTAAAAACCATGAAAGTATACATTCATACAAAACCCAATGGCATATTTTACAATCATATATGTTTCGCCGCGTATGAGGGGTTCTATGAAATGGGTTTTGAGATAATCCCGTTTTCGGATCCTAAAGAACTTGAAGGCAGTAATATCGAAGATATCGTTGTTTCTTCGGTGAATACAGTCCGTTATCACCTGTATAATTTCGGAATTATGACACCCGAAATAGATTATCCCGAGTCGATACAGAAATATCTCGGTCGGAAGATATGGTCTTCGACGATAAATACCATCAACACTCACCCCGAACTCTGGCCTGTTTTTGTGAAGCCTGTTGAGGATAAAAAGTTCACGGGAGTGGTGGTCAGAAGTCCGAAAGACCTTATCGGCTGCGGCACTTGCGGCACCGATGTCCCCGTGACTTGCAGCGAGATACTTGATCTCCGTGCGGAATGGCGCGTGTTCGTGAGGTACGGGAATATCCTGGATGTGCGCAGATATAAGGGCGACTGGCGGCTGCATTACGACCCTGCGGTGATAGAAAATGCGATCAAAGAATTCACCGATGCCCCTGCGGGATATGCGATAGACTTTGGTGTGACAGCGGACGGAAAGACAGTGCTCATCGAAGTGAATGACGGCTATTCGCTGGGCAGCTACGGTCTGATGGAGAACTATTACGCCAAACTCCTCTCCGCCCGCTGGGCTGAACTGACGGGGACGGAGGACGAGTGTGCGTT
>NZ_CAMHRZ010000351.1 GCF_946187255.1 uncultured Ruminococcus sp. | reverse complement strand
TAAACTTTTTTTAGATATACTATGAACAGAGGTTTAACACATATATTTCCCATGTAGTATTTTTCACTGTAATTCTCCACTGCGCTATTTATAATGCACAAATCGTTAGCCTGATGTACAATAATATGCCCAAAAAGCCGTAAAAACAGCGTCAAACACCCTCTAATAAAATTTTAAATCCCTGTGAATATTGATCGTGATGCATACTTTTGCGTGCCGCCGCATCCCGTGAACGGAAACATATTAAAATGTGTTTGGATATCATTTGACTAATCTTTTGGTGTATGGTATAATCGGGATATATCAATGTCACGGAGGAAAAAAAACATGAACATCATTGCAAGGATACACACCGATCTGCCCACTAAATTCGGGCTGCCGCGACAGAGCGGGCTGGTGGACGAACTGGAGGGCTTGATAGTATTCGAGCCGAAGTACCGCGACCCAGAAGCACTGCGGGGCATCGAGGGCTTTTCGCACCTGTGGCTGATATGGGAATTTTCCGAAGCAAAGCGGGACAGCTGGTCGCCTACGGTGCGCCCTCCGCGTCTTGGTGGCAACAAGCGCATGGGAGTATTTGCCACCCGCTCCCCTTTCAGACCCAATCCCATCGGTCTTTCCTGCGTGACCCTGCTGGGCATTGAGAAGACTAAGGACAGCGGGCTCGCACTGCGGGTGGGGGGCGCTGACCTGATGGACGGCACGCCGATACTGGATATCAAGCCCTATCTCCCCATTGCCGACTGCCGCCCCGAAGCAACGGGCGGATTTGCCGCCGAAAAAGCGGGCTACTCGGTGCAGGTGGTGTTCCCAGATGAGGAGCTTGAAAAGATACCCGAGAGCAAGCGCGATGCGCTGAAAGCTATCCTTTCACAGGATCCCCGCCCCGCCTATCAGGACGACCCCGAGAGGATATACGGCTTCCCCTACGCGGGCGCAGAGGTGCGTTTTCGCGTGGAAAACGGCGTTTTATTCGTCACCGAAGTGGAGATATGACACAAAGTTACAGGCTGCCATAAAGAACGGCAGCCTGCTTTTTTTATTTCTCAGCTGTACAATATATAGTACAGTTGATATCAGTCATTCGATACATACTTCTTGGAGTTTTTGGGCACCTGTATCAGCTCCGTGTCCGCTTTCTTTTCGAGCCTGATTATGGTGTTCACCGTTGGTTCTTCGTAGAAATCGCCCTCCCATGCGACGATATTGCCGTCCTTGATGTAGACCTTCCAGAGCCGACCCAGATACAGCGACCATTCCTCGCAGATATATTCCTCGCCGTCTATCATTATCTTGTAAGCCTTTTCGCATTTGCCCTCATAGCCGTCCATATAGTCCTCGTTCTCGAAAAGCAGGTCGGTAACAAGTTTTGCGGGATATTCGGGGTCCTGCGGGCGGGAGGTGAATTCCCTTTTGTCATAGTCCTTGATATAATATACCGAGCTGTACACCGTGTCGCCGATAACAATCTCCTCCGAGCCCAGATCGTCATCATCCTTGTGGAGCTCCATATCATTGCGGTAATAGAAATCCTTGCCGTCGGTGGTGCTTATCTGGTATTCGTTCCTGCCCGATCCTGCCCAGCGGTATTCAAGGGTGAAAGGGTTTCCTGGAGTGTTGATATAGCTGCGCCATTCCTCCACCACACCTGTGGGCTCACAATCCCCTGTGACCATTACATCTCCACTGAGATCGAATAGTCCGTACTTTTCCGTATCCTCACGGAGAGCTTTGTCGTACCTGCTGAAAGTGGGTATGCCCTCTTCAACAGTGCCCTGATGCTCACGGACGTATAATATCATCTCAGCCACCTTGTCATGCCCGTCAGTTTCAAGGGTATAGTTTTCCATAAGGTCAATGCCCAGATCCTCGCTGTACTCCCACATGGCGATTATCTGCGTGCCATCCATCAGCGCATAGTCAAGGGCTTCGCCGTCCTTGCGCACCTCAACGGTATACTCTATATCATCGACGGAGACCCCGAAGCTGTAGAGGTATTTCTGTCCCTGTCCGGTCATGGCTGTTGCCAGCGGCATGGGGATCACATCCCCCTGAAATCCCACTTCGGGATAGAACAGCCCATCTTTATTCGTTCTGTAATAGGACTTGCCCTCTGCATCGGTAACATTTTCGTAGTAGTGCTTTTGTGTATCCTGCTGAATGTAGTAAATTGCGCCGTTATCGATACACATAGTTACATCCATCGTCCCACCGTCATAAAGATAGCTTCTCGTTTCCGCACAGCTGTCCGTGACTTCCGCAGCTGCCTGCGTCAGCAGGTCGGTGACATCATGTTCCGCCGAGACAGAAAGCGGAACTCCGCCGAAGACCTCGCCCAATGCGGCGTAGGCTATCATCGTATCCCTGAGTTTTCCTGCGGTGTCCTCATCGGGCTTATAGTAGTCGATCGAAAGGTCTTTCATATCCTTTATGGCGAAAACTCCTCTGCCGCAGTAAGCCAGCACATACTTATTCTCGCCCTGCATGAAGCCCACGTTGAGGTTTTTTGAAAAATCGGCGTTTGAAGCAGTCTCGGTGCCTTTCAGCGCGTCCTTAACATATTTATAGAACTCACTGCCGTCCTTCACCTTGCCCGAGATATTCCCGCCATGCAGTGCCTTAGCCACGCAAGCCGCCTGCGTCTCGGAAGATGTATTTTCATTGCTCTCCGTTTCATCAAAGGTGATCACATCATCCAGGATACTGCCGCTTTTTTCAGAAGTGGCTTTTGAAGTGCTGTCTCTGCTTATCTCAACGCTTTCCGGATCCGCGCCGCATCCTGCCAGCATGACTGCGCACAATGCGAATACAAATAGTCTTTTGTTCATCTTGTTCTCCTTTTGT
>NZ_CAMHRZ010000350.1 GCF_946187255.1 uncultured Ruminococcus sp. | reverse complement strand
GATAACACGCCGTCCCGTACCCCAACGTAACGATAGCAAAAAAAGCGCCGTCCGCATATTCGCGGAAACAGCGCTGTGTCACTATTCTCTAATCCGAAAGCCCGCTGTACCTCACCCACAGAAAAGTATCCTCTTTCAGCGCGACCCAGCTTGCTGCGCCGCTGCCGCCGAAATGGTCTTCTCCGACGAAGTACAGCTTCACATCGTCAAAATACGAAAGTATTTCCGATGCTTCGGTGGGCATGGGGAAATCCCTGTATTCACGGGTATCGTAGTCGTATACCGCATTCTCGCATATATACCTCACCATAACTTCTACAGTCTGCGCCGTCAGCAAGGGCTTATTGTAATCGATGTACGCGCTCACTGGTATTCCGCAGCGGTCATGCAGCATACGGCGCCTTTTTTCGGAATCCTGCCATTCAATGTCCGGGTCGTATCCCTCATAGAGAGACAACGCCGCGATCATCACCTGTGCGGCGGCTTCGGCAAAATGCCCGCAGATATAGTCCTTTTCAAACTCAAAAGCCGAGATTCTGAATGACACGTTCAGCGCGTTTGGTATGTATATATCCATGTGTTTTATTTTAGTTTTCGCCCATGCCATATCCGATGCAGTGTCAGCCAGAATCCCATATTTTGCCAGCAGCTACCGGATCACTGCACGCTGTTCGTCCGTCATCTTCAAGCCTCCTTATGTTTTTTATATTATTATAATAGTATATCATTGACCTCGTGATATGTCAATAAAGTATCGGCAGTCCCCGAAAGAACTGCCGACTGAATGCCATACTATCACTTCACCGCAACATAGAACGACTTCTTGAATGCATCAGCGCTTACCCACTGACCATCCACCTTTGCGAGGACTACCAGTCTGTATCTGCCGCTTGCTACCTGCGGGGATGTCCATGATGTGATGCTGCCGTCAAGCTGCTTTACCACTTTCCACTTGTTCGCCTGATATACAGCTATGCCGTACTTCTCGGCACCTGCTACCGCACTCCACTTGAATCCTATCTTTTTGTCCTTTACAGCGGTCTGTACCTGCGGATAGAGAGCGTTGCCCTCTCCCTTAGTTGTAACTGTGACAGCGTTTGAGAAGTCCATTATCCATTTGTCGTCGATCATCGCAACGACTGCAACTTTGTACTCCTTGCCTGCGGAAAGTCCGCTGATAACATAGGATGTATCCGTACACTTATCCAGCAGTGTCCACTTGCCGTTCTGATAGCCCGCTATACCGTACTCCTTCATGTCCTTGACTTCTGTCCAGGTGAGTTTTGCGGAGGTGGTGTTCTTCTCAACGCTTATCTTCGGAGCGGTGTATTTCAGCTTATCAACAGTGACAGTTTTCCTGCTGATCTCTTTGCCGCACTCGGTGCAGTATACCACTTCATCATAGCTGCCCTCGGTGGAATAAGTGGGAGCCACATAGTTCTCCTTGACAGCCTCGCCCGAAGTATGGCCCTTTGCGGGAAGGATAGTATCATCAGCCGTTATCTCGTGCTCTCCCTTGTCATCGGTGAAATACTTGTCGTTCTCCTGATCGTGCCAGTATCTGATATTGCCGTCCTTCCGGCAGGTGGGTTCAACAGCTTCCACCATTGTGAGTTTCAGCTTGTCGATAGTGAAGGTCTCCCTGCTGAGTTCTTCGCCGCACTCGGTGCAGTATACCACCATGTCGTAACTGCCGTCAGCGGTATAGGTGGGAGCCACATAGTTCTCCTTAACAGCTTCGCCCTTTTTGTGACCCGTGGCAGGCTCACCCGCCTCCTTGTAGGTATCCTTCCAGGTCTTTCCGGCCAGTTTCGCGGTGGCGGTATAGGTTATCACACCGTCCTTGGTGCAGGTGGGTGCGGTGACTTTGCGGGTGATCCTGCCTTCAATGATCTGCTCGTCGTCGCCGTTCACACAGGTGAACTTAGCATCCGCGGTGTGATCCTCCTTGTTCCATATCCATTCGGGCTTATTGTAGGTATGCTTGCAAACGAACCAGCCTTCGTCAGTCTTTGTACAGCCTGTGCCCTCGTCCAGCCATTCTTCCTTGGGCTGATTTGCAAAAGTGCCCCCCGAGATCACATAGCTCTCACCTTTTGAACCTAACTCAAGATTAGTTATTTTTCCGCCCTCTATATAGACAGTACTCATCAGTGAGTCTTGTAGATTGGTATAGTTTTTGATCCTTGTGTATGAACCGCTCCTGACAGTAACAGTATGCCCGTCTACCCAGACATTCCTTCTCACATCAAGGTCTTCAAGAACGACCTTGCCCTTGAAATCATCTCTGTATCCGCCTGCACCATCGATCTCATTTGTTATTATACCGTTTCTTACGGTAACTGTTTTATCGGGATCATCATTCCTTAGAAATAATATATCTACCGAATACCCGTTGAGATCGACGATACCGTCATCCCTTTCGATAGTGAGTCTGTTGTAATCCTGACTCAGTTTCAGTACGGGGGTTTCCTCTGTTGCGGCATTGAATTCCGCTACATCATCGTATTCCGCCGCACTTGCGACTATTGCTGTGCCTGTCTGCAAAAAACTGCCGCCTGCGGGCGAAACTCCCGCCGCCAAAGCCAGCGCCATGATGCCTGCCAGCAGTCTCTTTGAGTCAAATCTTTTGGTATTCATCTGATACACCTGTCCTTTCCTGTTGTCCGATCATATTTGTCATATCCTTTTGTCAGATCACCTGTTCCCGCCCCTTGAATAACAGCTTTGCGGGCGCAGGTACAGCGCATTTCGGCGTAACTGTATGCTCTTTGATGAACATTTAACAATTTTACAAAAAACGCGCTCAACATTAATAACTATATCATAAATGCCGGTCATTGTCAATCATTTACAAATTGTCTGATAC
>NZ_CAMHRZ010000349.1 GCF_946187255.1 uncultured Ruminococcus sp. | reverse complement strand
GGCTCATAACCGTCTTCTTCCACATCTATCTCACGGCGGGAATATTCCTCTGCAAACTCATATATATCAAACTTCGGCTCGATAAGCCCCTTTTCGTACATAAGCACCTGCAATACCGCCAGCTTGAAATTGAAGTTCTTGAAGGTCAGCACATCGCCCTCGACCTTTTTCTGTTTGTACTTTGTGGTCTTTTTCTTCGGCTTGATATACTCTATTTCAACTATGCGGGACATTTCCAGCGCGAACTCTTTCTCATTTTCAGCGACTTCGTCAATGTCCTTCATCAGGAAAGTATTTATATTGAAGCATCCCTGCTTCATTTCGTGGAACATAAAGCCATCGTATTCCATATTGCACTCGTCATAGGGCTTTTTGCCTATAAGCACCTCTCCGCCGAAAACTCCGCAGTCATATTGCAGACTAGGCTCGCCCTCTGCCACCTGTATCACAAATGTGCTGTAGATCGTACCGTCATCGGATATCTGCGCAGAAAGACCTGTTCCGTTCCACTTTGCAACGGTGTACTTTTCCGCTTTTTCCAAGCCTCTTTCCAATACCTGTGTCTCAGGCGTTCCCAGCAAAGAATTGACCTCTTCTATTGAAAGCGGTGCTGTTATCTTTGTTTTGTCAAACCTAATGCCATCCTTTTCTATGACGATCTTGTCCATAAGCTACCTCCTAAATCTCCAATAAAAGTACCCGCATTTATTCATGCGGGAACTATATCACACCAATATTTTTAACCTTTTTGTTTCCATGCCGCATCCGTTGAGTATCTTTGCGGCCTCATCATAATTCTCGCTCGTGGAGGTGAACTTTTTTAGGTTTTTGAACTGCGGCTCGATGGTATTACACTGTCCTTTTTCTGTTTTGATCTGCCGATCTTCGGATCATCAGTCATACCATTCGACAAAGTATCCGTCGGGGATGAAACCGTATTTTTTACGCCCGCTGAACCGTGCTTTCTTCCTGACGATCTTTCCCTGATCACATTCCGCAAAAAGCTGCTCGATGCCCTTTCTGTCATGGTTTTTGTAATACATCTCGGTATCGTCATTTGAAACTGCGTCGCACCATTCCGACCATTCACTCAACAACCTGAGCTCGTCCTCGCGGCTTACGGCGATAAGGCGATATTCGTCGGAATAGTCGTCCTTTTCTTTGTCGAATATCCTGTCGTAGGCACAAACGACTCCGTCAAATGTCGCCAGACCGCACAGCGGTCCGTCCCACCAGTTGTTGATAGTTATTACCTTATCCATGATCTCCTCCCGCCAGCAGGCAGACTATTCAAAAACCTCTGCACGTCCCTAATGCTTGTCCTCATCAGCAAACAGCTTTGAAAGCGAACTGTACAGCACTGCGGGTATAACAGGCTTGGCGATATGAGTATCCATGCCCGCCTTTGCCGATCTCTCGATATCTTCGGGATAGGCATTGGCACTCATTGCCACTATTTTTACCGTCTTCGCGTCGGGACGTTCAAGGGCGCGTATCTTTTCGGTAGCTTCAAGACCGTCCATAACAGGCATTTTCACATCCATAAGGATTATATCATAATAGTAAGGCTCCGATGAGGAGAACTTTTTCAAGCCCTCATAGCCGTTATTGACAGCTTCTGTTTCAAAGCCCGCACGCCTTAACAGCTTGACTTCGAGTATACGGTTTATCGAATGATCATCGATTATGAGCGCACGTTTTCCGCTGAGATCGATATTCCCTGTCACCGACTTTTCGGTGCTTCCCGCCTCACCTGCGGGCAAACAGTCGATCTCCACCGTAAATGTAGTACCCACACCGAGAGCAGACTTGACGCGCATAGTGCCGTCCATCAGCTCGGTGAGCTGCTTTGCTATGGGCAGTCCCAGTCCGGTACCCTGAATCTCTGCGGAAGCAGCAGTTCTTTCCTGCGCAAACGGAGTGAACATCTTATCTATGAACTCAGCGCTCATACCTACGCCGTTATCCTTGACAACAAATACAGTCCTGACCTTGCCGCCGCTTGCAGCAAGCTGAGATACGGTCATTTCCACCTTGCCCTTTTCGGGAGTGAATTTTGCGGCGTTTGAAAGCAGATTAAGGAATATCTGCCGCAGACGCAGCTTATCCACCACAAGGGTATCCGCGAACATATCATGGAATTCCAGACTGAAATCGATATTCTTCTGATCCATCATAGGCGAGATTATGGTACTGAGGTTATCCGCAAGATCCTCCAGCGAATAGGGCTCGGGATACAGCGTGACACTGCCGCTCTCGATGCGTGCCATATCCAGAATATCATTAAGTATCTCCAGCTGATACTCCGCAGACTCGCGTATCTGCTTGAAATACAGGCAGGATGATCTGCCGTAGTTTTCCTCCTCGCCGATAGTTGCAAGGCTGATTATAGAATTCATAGGTGTGCGTATCTCATGGCTTGTATGAGACATGAACTCCGTGACCGCAGCATATCTGCGCTGTGCTTTGGAAAGCTCACCTTTCAGCTCGGTTATTTGCCGCAATGCAGCGAGGTATTCTTCTTCGGAATACATTGATATCCCTCCGTGACGTGCGGCTTACTGTTTCTCCGCACTCTGATTTATGTTAATAATTTATTATATCACATTTCATAAAAAAAATCAAGTCACAGGCAAAAATATTCACAGACTCATATTTTGATAAATAGATCCAGCATAAAAACACACCCGCCGATAACGACGGGTGCGAATTTATAGGACTGATATGTTTAAATGGCTTGAATTATACCACGCCCTGAGCCTTCATTGCCTCAGCGACCTTCAGGAAGCCAGCGATGTTAGCACCTGCGATCAGGTCGTCGCCCAGACCGTACTCGTGAGCAGCCTCGATGGAAGCGGAGAAGATGTTCTTCATGATCTGGTGCAGC
>NZ_CAMHRZ010000348.1 GCF_946187255.1 uncultured Ruminococcus sp. | reverse complement strand
GTCAGTAAGTTCAATACTGATCTCTGATACTGTCTTCATAGTTTACCTCTTGCATATTAAAATTTCGGCCTGATGTAATAACAATTATAGCAGACTATTTGTGCTATGTCAAATCAAACGCCAAGAGCCTTGCGACAACAAAGCGGGGGCACGCCGCAATGTGCGTACCCCCGCCAACAGGAAGAATGGTGAAAATGAGTTGTAGGCTAAATGTCTTCGTACAGCCTGATGTACTCCTTTGCGGAGCGTTCCCAGCTGAAATCCTGTTTGAATGCGTTGTTGACCAGTCTGCCCCAGCGCATCTTGTCGTCGTAGTATGCTCTCGCACGAACGGTCTTGAAGGTGAAGCCGTTGCCGCCCTCGCCGCCCGCGTCCTTGATGGTATCACGCAGACCGCCTGTTTCGCGGACTATGGGTATAGTACCGTAGCGCAGGGCTATCATCTGTGCAAGACCGCAGGGCTCGCTCTGTGAGGGCATCAGGAACATATCCGCACCCGCGTATACTCGCCTTGAAAGTTCGGGGACAAATCCCAGCCGCAGACCTACCCTGTCGGGGTAGCGGTAGTGCATCTCGGTGAAGAAGTCCTCGTAGATCTTTTCACCCGAACCCAGTATCGCAAACTTGTAGCCCAGCCTTATCATATCCTCGAATACATACTTTATCAGGTCAAGTCCCTTGTGGGATACGAACCTGGTCACTATGCCGATGAGAGGCTCTTTTCCCGCAGCCATGCCCAGCTCGTTCTCCAGTGCCCGCTTGCATACAGCTTTGCCAGATTTATCCGCAAGGCTGTAATTCTTTGCAAGATTCCTGTCGGTGGCGGGGTCGTATATGGTCTGGGAGATGCCGTTGAGTATACCGCTCAGTTTGTACTGGTGGCGGACAAGTTCCCTGTCCATTGAATGTGAGTACCAGGGATCGAGTATCTCCCACGCATAGCTCGGGGATACTGTCGTCACCCTGTCGCTGACCTCTATGGCGGCTTTCATGAAATTTACATCGCCGTCGTAGCTCAGCATATCCGTATGATAAAGGGGTATGCCCATGAGGTCGCCAATAAGCTCCAGTCCGTACTGTCCCTGATACTGTATGTTGTGTATGGTGAACACAGTGCGGATATCCTCATATCCGGGCTGGTAGCGGTAGAAGATATCGTAGTATACGGGAACGAGTGCGGTCTGCCAGTCGTTGGCGTTGATGATATCGGGCTTGAAGTCGATATATTTCAGCAGTTCAAGCACAGCCCGCGAGAAGAATATATATCTTTCCGCGTCATCATAGAAACCGTACAGTCCGTTTCTTGCGAAGTAGTATTCATTATCCAGCAGATAGTAGGTCACGCCGTTCTCCACGCCGATGAATACACCGCAGTACTGATTGCGCCATGCTACAGGCACGGTAAAGTTGGTGACATAGTTGAGCCTGTCTTTGAGCTCTTGGCGTATGCTGCCGTACATAGGCAGTACAACGCGGCAGTCCTGTCCCAGCGCGTTCAGCGCGGCAGGCAAAGAACCTGCAACGTCTGCAAGTCCGCCCGAAGCGGAATAGGGCAGTCCCTCACTGGCAGTATATAGAATATTCATATCATCACCCTCCTTTTCGGGAAAATAATATTATTAAAAATAATGCTCCATAAGCCTGTCCACCCATTCGGGCACAGAGGCTTCTTTTTTATCGTAAACGGGATAATACGGCTTTATATCAAGCACATCCGATGGGCTGCATGACTATATCCATACTATCCTCCCGTAAATCACAGCCGCACGGCACCGACCGACGGCGCCGTGCGGCATATAGCTCATTTGTTATACTGTAGCGCCCTTTGATACATACATCTGATAATCTGCGGTGCTGGTGAGAACGTGCTTCTGTGCAACGGTAACGTCCTTGTCGGTGATGACATAGTTCAGCTGTGCGCCGTCGCCTACCACGGTGCCCTGTCCCAGGATGCAGTTCTTGACCTTTGCGCCCTTGCCTATCTTTACGCCTCTGAACAGTACGCAGTTTTCAACTTCGCCCTCGATGATGCAGCCGTCAGCCACAAGAGAGTTGATCACTACGCTGTCAAGGTCGTACTTTGCAGGTGCATTGTCGCTGACCTTAGTGTATATGGATCTCTTGGGAACGAACAGCTTTCTGGCATTCTCGGGATCGAGGATATCCATATTAGCCTTGAAATAAGTGTCGGTGGAATTGAGCTTGCTGAAATAATTGTTATACTCGTATACCTTTATCTTCAGCTCGCTGCATCTCTCCTGGAGGATATTCTTCTCAAAGGAAACGATACCTCTTGCTATGGAGTCCTTTATCATGTCCACCATGAATTCCATGCTCATGACGAACATATTCAGGCTGCAGGTGCAGGTGCCGCTGAGTTCGGGCTGTATCAGCACGCTGGTAACGTCGCCCTCGCCGTTGGTGTTGAGTACTGTAGCTGTTTTCAGGTCTTCGGGTGTGAAGGGACCTGTGTGTGCAACAACAGTGATATCAGCACCGCTCTCGATATGCTGTGCAACTATCGGCTTGTAGTCGATATTGGTGATAACGTCGCAGTCGGTGAGTACCACATACTTTGCGGAGGAATGAGTGATAAAGTTCATGGCTCCGTATATAGCCTCTATCCTGCCTCTGTAAAGAGTGCTCTCAACATTGCCGAAGGGAGGCAGTATATAAAGACCGCCCTTCTTTCTTGCGAGGTCCCACTCTCTTGCGCTGCCCAGATGATCCAGCAGTGACTGATAATTGCTCTTGGTGATAACGCCGACCTCTGAAATACCGCTGTTTACCATATTCGAGAGGGGGAAATCTATCAGGCGGTATCTTCCGCCGAACATAACAGAACCCATAGTCCTGTTCTTTGTCATATCTCCGAGAGTCGTGTCGTGCATATTAGCGAAAACAAGACCCAGTACATTGCTCATATTAA
>NZ_CAMHRZ010000347.1 GCF_946187255.1 uncultured Ruminococcus sp. | reverse complement strand
GACGCTTCGCTGTCCTCGCTGGTAGACGCGCGGCAATGTATTTACGCAGAAAGAATGAGCGTGGACGGTTGTTTTGTCCACGCTCATAGTTTTGTTATTGCCGCGCTTTATTTGGGCGTTAGTTTGCTGTGCTATTGATTACACGGTTTCCGCGTCGCTTTTGCACCTTGACCGAGAGGCTCTGCCTCTCGAGCTCTCCGCAAGCCTTTCGCGAAAGGCTTGACCCAAAGCTCTGTTCGCGGCTAAGTTCGCTTTATGCACAGGTTTGCTGCCGCGAAGTCAGACCGCTCGCCACGTTTCGGTGAATGTTTCACAAAATTGCGTGTTTTAGGGAAATTCGTCGTTTTTTCTGTTGACTTTGAAAAGGAAATGTGTTAAAATCATTTTGTATATCAATAGTTGATCATGATAGGTAAAATGCAACGGGAGGGTGGAGCCTTCGGCGCGGTAAGCCGCAGGTACATCGAATATGAAGGACGGTCGTTATGAATAAAAAGAATTTCGCTGCCGCTATGGCTGCTATAATTGTGACCTTCGGCGCAGTCACCGTGTGCGCAAACAGACGTGACCCCACTGCCGTGAAGCACGCAGACAAGGATGTTTCATCTTATGCTGTCTCCGCTGCGGATGATTCCACGAGTGATGAAGAGGATACTTCCTCGCTGCTCTCTCCCCTGCTGGCTGATACTTCCTCGCAGGTGCTGGATGAGGTAGTCGTTAATGAAGAGGTGGAAGAAGCCGTTGAGGAACGTGCCACAGAAAGTTTCAATGTCAGCGGAAACTACGGCTTTACATCAAGCGGCTTCGATACTGTCTACTCGAATGAGGAAATGCAGAAGTGCTTCGACAGACTTCAGGAGATATGCAATGATTCCAATTTCCCCCTGGCATTTTCCTATAAGAATATCAATACAGGGGCGTATATAGGCTATCATCAGTATGATTCCTACATGACCTGCAGCTGTGTCAAAGCGCCCTATGTCAAGTCGATACTGGAAGACGATATCGACCTTGACAAAAAGATAGTCCTCAACGAAAAGTGGGATGGTGACGACGGCACACTTTCGGCGAAGGACTACGGGACCGAGTATACCGCAAAGGAGCTTATCGAGTATACGATACTGGAGAGCGACAACACCGCCTACCAGCTGCTTTGCAGGAATTTCGGCACACAGAGCTTCAATAATATGCAGTACTCCCTGGGCTCAAACTATACGCTGGGGTATAACGGCGAGTGGATATTCACCTACTGCACCTCGGACGACATGATGAAGGACTACGAGGATATATACTATTTCACGGAAAAGAACAAGCACGGTATATGGCTCAAAAACCTGATGTGCAACTGCAAGCTGAACATACAGATAGGTCAGGCGCTGGGGAAGAAGTACCCCGTGGCGCAGAAGTACGGCACGGATTTCATTGAAAGGGCGTTCAACGACTGCGCGGTGGTCTATGCGGATTCACCTTTCGTGCTGTGTATATTCACCTCGCAGGTACCGGAGACAGAGGAAAGCTGTCAGGTGTTCAAGGATATCGCGCTGGTGTGCGACGATATAAATTCGCTGATCGCGGATAACGGAAAAAGCGAGTAATTTATGAAAAACAGTCTTTTTATAAGCGCTGAAGCAGGCGGGCGAGCCATCTCTGCAATAGACAGGCTTCTGCCTTTGATATGCAAAAAGCTGGACGAAAAGAATTTCGATGTATCAAAGTATTCCGACGATATGACGGATATCGGGATAATAATAAACTGCTTTCCCGATGACCTCATGGCGGCAGGATTCGGCAAGCCCCGCATTAAGCTGAGGTACGTCGATGGCACTGCGGATATACGCCTGCCCATGCCTTATGTTGACTTCATCAACGCCGATGATGATGTGCGGCTTTTGATGATGGTGAGGAACATCACCGAGTCGGTAAAAGTCATCGGTGAACGGTGCAGAAAAAGCAGGCGGGCGGGCTTCGACAGTGAGGGCATGATAACGGAGATACTTTCCCGCATGGGGATAAATAAGGAAGAGCTTGACGGCATACAGGGTGTTATGCCGCAGAGTTAGACAGGGTTTGACGGAGGTAAGTCATGGGCGAAAATAAGGTATACAAGGTACACATGGGCAAGGCAAAATGTGCGGTGGATCTGGGCGACGGCTCGGAGAGAGGCGAGTACGTTGATCAGGATTATATACTCCACAAACTGGGCAGACCCCACAGGAGCATAAGTCTGATGTACTGCTATTATCCGCTGGACAAGGAATTTCCCGGCAGGATATCCGAGGTCATGAAGGACGCGGACGTGAAGTTCCAGTGGGATTACCCCTACGACGATTACTTCACCTACAAGGGCGGACTGGAAGGAAACAGGGAGGACGAGCCTTTCACCTGCATGAGGGATATACGCAGACACGGACAGGACGTTACACTGACCCTGACCGCTGACCCTAATATATCCGACGAGCAGATAAGGGCGATAGCCGAGGATCTGAGAACTTTCGGCAGAGTGTTCCTGCGCGTGAACCACGAGAACACGGGCAACTGGTTCAGCTTTACCAAGAGGACGAGCTATCAGGGCGTGGCGGATTTCTACTGCAAGTTCGTGAAGATAGTACACGAGACTGCCCCGAATGTACAGATGGTACTCTGCACGGGCGGCATCGAGGATCCGAATTCGGAAGAGATCGTTATGGAAAAGGAGTTCGCGCAGTCGGTGAGAGATACCGATATATGGTCAGTGGACAAGTATATGGCACTGCACTGGGGCTGGCCCTTTGATGTTGCGCTGAAAGACCAGGAAGTCAAGCAGTACAAGCGCGACAAGGTGGAAATGACATACGATATGACCAAGAGGAGCTACGAGCGCTTCAAGGTGATAAACGGCGGCGAGAGCAAGCCTATGGTCATGAGCGAATTCAACGCGGACGGCGATGTTACGGGCGCATACGACC
>NZ_CAMHRZ010000346.1 GCF_946187255.1 uncultured Ruminococcus sp. | reverse complement strand
ATAACTCCGTCCCCCCATTTAGATCGCTTTTTTTGTACTTATTTTACAGAAATTATTGTGCGAAATGCCGAAATGCTCGGGAAAAACACTTTTTTTTGAAAAAAGTGAAAAAAGCTATTGCATTTTTTCGGAAATTGAGTTATTATATTAAAGCACCCGTTTGAGGGGTGCGGGCAAAGAGGTGAATTTTGTGAAAGAAAAGTCGGTGGATGAGCTGATCGAAAGCCTGCCGAAAAAGGAAAAGTACGATATAAACGATCTGGTGGATCTGGTTACTGTACTGAGGGATAAGGACAAGGGCTGCCCCTGGGATAAGGAGCAGACACACAGCTCCATCAAAAAAGACTTGCTCGAAGAAGTATACGAGGTCATGGAAGCTATCGACTGCGATTCTCCCGTTATGATGAGGGAGGAGCTGGGAGATGTTCTCTTACAGGTGATATTCCATGTGGTGCTTGAAGAGGAACGCGGCGAGTTCGTGCTGGAAGACGTTATCACCGAGCTTTGCCAGAAGCTGATAATACGTCACCCCCACGTTTTCGGGAACACCGAAGCGGATACGGTGGACAAGGTGCTGTCCAACTGGGACTCCATAAAGAAGGAGACAAAGGGACAGCAGACATTCTCGGATACACTGAGGAGCGTGCCCAAGAACTTCCCTGCGCTGATGCGTGCGCAGAAGCTGGGCAAGCGTGCCGCGAGGGCAGGCGTTGACTTTGAAAAGTGCGAAGAGGACGGCACGGAGCTTGATCTGTATGCGGCGATAAACTCGGCGCTTTGCAGAGTAAAGGAAGCCGATCTCAGGCAGGAGGATGCCTCTGAGTCACTGGGTGAGATGCTCTTTTTATGTGCAAATCTGGCGAGAAGGCTGGACTGCGATGCGGAGGAATGTCTTGCGGACAGCTGCAAGGACTTTATCAAGAGGTTCGAGGAGCTGGAGAGGAAGAGCGACGATATATCAAAGGAAACAGCGGACGAGCTTTATTCGGATCAGTATGATGAAAGAAAGCGCTAGTTCGTTAAGTATATAAAAATTTTGGAGGTTTTCAAACATGAACAAGGCAGATCTTATCAACGTTATCGCAGAAAAGGGCGGCTATTCCAAGAAGGAAGCTGACAAGGCACTGGCAGCAGTTCTCGATTCCATCACAGAGTCTCTGGAGAAGGGCGAGAAGGTTACTCTGGTAGGCTTCGGCACCTTCGAGGTAAGAGACAGAGCAGCTAAGGTAGCTATGAACCCTGTTACCAAAGCTCCTGTTGACGTTCCTGCAAGAAAGGTACCCGCTTTCAAGGCAGGCAGCGCTCTCAAGGCAGCAGTTGACAAGAAGTAATAGATCATCATTGAAGGCGGGCGTATGTCCGCCTTTTGTTTTACAGTTCGGAGGTCGCTTTGAAAAGACAATTTGGTATCGCCCGCTGTGGGCTGGCTTGCTGCCTGTGCTCGGAGAACGTGGTCTGCAAGGGATGCAGGAAGGACGGTTTCAAGGAGCTTTCCTGGTGCAATGATGCAGAATGGTGCGAGGTACGCAGGTGCGGCATTGACAAGGGTATCAGCGGCTGTCACGAGTGCGAGCCCGCTGACTGCCGCAAGGGACTGTATGCGGAAAAGATAAAGCCCAGAGCTTTCTCCGAATTTGCCCGCAGGTACGGCGTGGAAGAACTGCTCGACTGCCTTGAAAGGAACGAGCGGGCGGGCATAGTTTATCACCGTGAGGGCATAATGGGCGATTATGACGAGTTCGACGATCTTGAAGAGCTTATCGCATTCATAAAGACAGGCAAGAGGTAAGCAGTATGGAAAATTATACCGATATGCTGGGGCATATAAACAGCAAGGAAGATTTCCTCAGGTTTATGCGGCTTTTCAGGGAGGATACTCAGGACAGTTCGCTGGAAGGGTACTTTGAAGCCCTCTCCGCCTGGACTGCGGACATGGAGGGCTATTACGCCAATGCGGACAAGCCTATCCCCGATAATATAAACTGGGATTTTATAGCGACTCTGCTTTACGCGGGCAGCATATACGAGTAAGGAGGACACATGAGATTAGACAAATACCTTAAAGTCACAAGACTTATCAAGCGCCGCACCGTTGCCAACGAAGCCTGCGACGAAGGCAGGATAATCGTCAACGGCAAGGTGGCAAGGGCATCCTACGACGTAAAGGTGGGCGACGTTATCGAGATAGGTCTGGGACAGCGTCCCATCAAGGTCAAGGTACTCAATGTTACAGAGTACGTCAAAAAGGAAAACGCAGCCGAAAACTACGAAGTCATCGGCTGATAACAATGATATCCGCAGGTGAGGGATGCTTCACGGCAATATGCGGAGAGACGGTCATACAACATCAAGCGGAGGTGTATTTATGAACAGCATTACGGAGATCCTGAAAGAGGTAGGCATATTCTATGTTGCCACAGTTGACGAGAACGGCGACCCGAGAGTACGCCCCTTCGGAACGGTTGCGGAGATAGACGGCGAGACATATATCTGCACCGGTAATTTCAAGAAATGCTATAAGCAGATGATGGAACACAGCACTGTTGAGATAAGCGGTATGTTCGACGATGATAACTGGCTGAGAATGACCGCCGATGTAGTCAGGGTGGACAGCGACGAACTCAGGGAAGCTTTTCTGGAGCAATGCCCGCATCTGAAGCTCATGTACCATTTAGGCGACGGGCTTTTCGAGGTATTAAAGCTGACAAACGTTAAGGGCGCGAAATACAACTTCAGCGGAGCCTACAAGAAGTTTTAAAAGCAAAAAACCGCAGGGACATCACGTTCCTGCGGTTTTCGCGATATATACTGCCTTTGCCGTATTTCCGCGCCCATAATTATGAAATAGTCCTGCCGCTGACCCTATCACGGATGATCCTGCTTTTATCGCAAGGAACTGCTGAACGACCGCTCGGAGACGCTTCGCTGTCCTCGCTGGAAGACGCGCGGC
>NZ_CAMHRZ010000345.1 GCF_946187255.1 uncultured Ruminococcus sp. | reverse complement strand
TATAATTATTTAATAACACAAAAGGGTTCAAGAGATATGCAAATCGCTTTAAAAAAAATAAAAGAAAACGAGGCTGAAATGTGGTAAAATAATATAAATCTAATATATGATTATAAATGTACCCGTTTATGCCTGTTTTGAGGGATATGACCAAAGGGTACCCGAACGGAGAAAGTTTATGGGGAAAAAGCATCTCATCTCCGCAATGGCTGCGGCTGCTGCGGCAGTGTGCGTATGTACCGCTTCTGCTTACGCAGCGGACGATAATACAGTAAATATAACCATTGATCCCGCAGGGGAGAAAAAAACTATATCACCCTACATATACGGTGTCAACGAAGAACTTATGGGCGGCAGCGTGATGCCCACAGCTATACGCGCAGGCGGCAACAGGTCGTCGGCTTACAACTGGGAGACCAATGCTTCCAATGCAGGTTCCGACCGCGATCATATATCTGACAATTACTTCCAGCAGACCATGTCTCAGGAACTTTGGGATGTACCCGGAGCTATGTCGATAAACCTGAAAAGGAAATGCGAGGAGAAGAACAACGCTTACGCCATGACGACCCTCCAGCTTGCGGGCTATGTTTCCGCAGATATGGACGGCACCGTTACAAAGGAACAGAAAGCACCCTCCGACAGGTGGAACAAGGTGGAGCTGATTAAAGGCAGCGAGTTTGCCGATACGCCCGACCTCACCGACGGAACGGTGTATATGGATGAATATGTCAACTATCTGATAAATACACTGGGCACCGCGAAAAACGGCGGCATACAGGGATATTCTATGGATAATGAGCCGTCGCTGTGGCACATGACCCACGCCCGTATGCACCCGAACCAGTGTACCTGTGAGGAGATCATCGACAAGAATGTGACGATGGCAAAGGCAGTCAAACAGCTTGACCCCGATGCAGAGGTGTTCGGACCTGCGCTTTACGGTTACAGCGCTTTCGTGAACTTCTCCACCGCCCCCGACTGGAACACCATCAAGTCGGAGCATCAGGACTACCGCTGGTTCATCGACTACTATCTCGATGAGATGAAGAAAGCCGAAGATGAGAACGGCGTGCGTCTGGTGGATGCGCTGGATGTGCATTACTACACCGAAGCTAAAGGCGAATGCGGAGAGCGTTCCTGCAAGCATTACTCCAACGAAGCCTGCGTGAAGGCAAGATTTGACTCGGTGAAAAGCCTGTGGGACGAGACCTACAAGGAGGACAGCTGGATAACCGATACGGGCGGGACTTTCCTGCCGCTGCTGCCCAACCTTAAACAGTCGATAGATCAGTACTATCCCGGTACGAAGATAGCGATAACCGAATATGATTTCGGCGGCAGCTATGATATATGCGGTGCTATCGCGGAAGTGGAAGCGCTGGGCGCATTCATGCAGAACGATGTATACCTGGCTACGCTGTTTGCGATGGAAGCCGACTACCAGTGTGCTGCCATAGACCTGTTCACCAATTACGACGGGAACGGCGGGCATTTCGGTGATACTCTGCTGACTTCCGAGACCGACAACTTTGACAGGGTGACCGCTTACGCTGCCACAGAGGGCGATGATACCGATGTGCTGACCCTTGTGGTGACGAACAAGGCTTTCAAGGACAAGACCACCGCGAATATCACCATCAAGGGCGGAGAGTACAGCTACTGCCACCTTTACGGGCTCAACAGTTTCGCGGCGCAGGTGTTCGATATGACCGATGAGAACCCCGCTGTTACGGTATCGGGGGATACGATAACTCTGGAGATGGAGCCCGAAACAGTTTCGCTGCTGGTGCTGGCAAAGGACAAGTCCTGTATTAAAACAGCGGCAGAGGATACGAACTCTGCGGGAGATACTTCGGCCAGCGAAAATGATAATAACGATAACGGCAAAAAAGGCGGCAGCGGCGGAGCGATCGCTGCGGGCATCGCAGGTGCAGCAGCCTGCGGCGCAGGTATATTCGCCTTTATGAGAAAAAAGAAAAAGACCTGATGATATAAACTCGGGCAAATACTTTGAAGGGAGTGATGCGCGGCAATAGTTCGCAAAAAGCCGAAAGGAGATGGATATTTTAAGGAGAATGGGCAGCATAGTCAGTGATTATGTTAAGTTTTGAATATTTAAGTTACGTTTTTTGTATAACTATTTCTCGCAAAGAGATATAATTACATTAGTTAAAGGGTGTATATTATTGCATATTGCATATACACTGAAAATATGAGATCAAACGGAGGAATTGAACATGAAGGCAAAAAGAATAATCGCGGGTCTGTCCGCAGCAGTAATGGCAGCAACAATGATGGCTGTATCCGCATCTGCAGCAACCAAGATAGGTGATGTAGTTTACCCCAAGGGTGATGAGACCGATCCTATCGAGAAGGCTTGGTACTCCCTCGGCGCTATGGGTTATTTCATGAATAACGACGGCAAGTGGGCTTGGAACCAGGGCGAATGGTGCGGCATCGACGCAGAAGGCGTTATCACTGTTGAGTATAAGATCAGCTCTATCCTGGCTGACAAGTCCATGTCCGACAAGGGCTCCCTGGGCGAGATGGGCGTTATGGTCTGCAACGTAGATCAGGCTTTCGATGCAGCAGGCGTATCCTATGAAGAGGGCTATCCTGTACAGCTGGAAATAAAGGAAGCAAAGTTCGTTGCTGAGGACGGCACCGAGACCGTATTCAACGATATGCTGAACATCACTGAGATGCAGCGCGATCCCGAGGGCGGCATCAGATTCCACATCCGTCCTACCGACAGCATCGATGAGGATACCGGTGATGTAAAGATCGCTGCAACTCCCGAGACAGAAGGCTGGGACGAAGAGGGCGCATTCAACGGCGGTACTCTTTACCTGACTATCGATTTCGGCGCACCTAAGGCAGCTGACGAGAGCAAGGCTGACGATTCTTCCAAGACTGACAGCAAGGCTGATGAGTCTTCTAAGGCTGACAG
>NZ_CAMHRZ010000344.1 GCF_946187255.1 uncultured Ruminococcus sp. | reverse complement strand
GGTTAGTTCGTTGTGTTTTATTGTGTACTCCATTGTCATTCTCCTTTATAATTTTAATGCCGAATTTTCAACACTTTGATCTCATGAGTGTTGAAAACCCGGCTGTTTTTCTCTGAGCGATAATTTATCCCGCCTGCTGAGAAACTGCTGCGGCAAATTTCTTTGAAAAAAGCTATCCCACAGCTATCTTTCGGGATATTTCTGTCGAATTATCAACACATTTATCTCGGGAGTGTTGAAAACCCGGACGGGTATGACGCTGTTGCCCAGTCCTCTGCTGACATACATGATAGTATTGCCGCTTTTATATTCACCTGCGGTATACTTAGGGAAAAATCCCTGATCGGGGGCGACAAGCCCGCCGATAAAGGGAATCCGTATCTGTCCGCCGTGAGCGTGTCCAGCAATGACAAGATCGGGCTGACAGGGGGCGTATTCTTCCTCTAAATACTGCGGTTCGTGGGCAAGGAGTATGTTCAGCCTGTCGTCGGGTATCTCGGCGCTGAGAGCCGATAATGTGCCGTCATAGAGGCTTTCATCATTCAGCCCTGTCAAAGTTATGCCGTTATCAAAATCAATGCTTTCGTTTTCAAGAATGTGTACACCCGCATCGGTCATGCCGCTGTACAGTTCCTCATGCTCCTCATCCGTCAGCCAAAGCTCGTGATTGCCCGATACATAATAACATGGGGCTATATTTACGGCTTCGCGGCATAGATCAATCGCAATTTGTATATCGGTATGATTGCTGTCAACGATATCTCCCGTTATCACGATGATATCGGGGTACTGCGCCTTTATCTTTTCAACAAGGCGCTTGTTGTCACTGCCGAAGGAAGCGTTGTGCAGGTCGGAGATCTGAACGATTTTAAAGCCGTCAGCATCGCCTGCCTTTTTGGTGAAAAATTCATACCTATCAACGGTGAGGATGTTATTTCCGAGAATACAGCCCGCAGTGATGACTGCAATAATGATAAGCAGGACTATTACTTTTTTCTTGGTAAATTCAGGTTTTTTATACAGCTTCATGGAGTTACCTCAAAGCATTGGCGCAAATATACGCAGTATCACGGACGCAAAGCGGCTTATAAAGCTGAGTTCGCGGATATCCTTGTAGGTGATGAGGTGGCATTTGTTTTCAAAAAGATCGTCGAGATCCCTGCGGATATCGGGGATACAGGGGGTGTCCTGCATAAATGCGGCATCCTCGAAATGCAGATAAAGACTGCGGTAATCGAAATTAATAGTACCCACAACAGCGCGTTTGTCATCGGCAAGACAGGTCTTTGCATGGATAAATCCGGGAACGTATTCATAGACCTTTACACCCATGTTCAGCAGTTCGCGGTAATAGGACCTGGTCATGCACTGAATGTACCATTTATCGGGGATGTGAGGGGTGATTATCCTGACATCTATGCCCGATTTTGCGGCAAGTTCAAGGGAAGTCAGTATCTCATTATCGGGGATGAAATAAGGTGTGGTGATATAAACGTATTCCTTTGCGGTGTTTATCATGGTCATGTAGACCATTCTGCCAATTTTTTCCGAATCAAGGGGAGTATCGCTGTATGGCGCGATTATGCCCTTTGCTTCGGGCTTTTTATCGGGTACAGTTGGACGGTAGCGGTCGTACTCGGTGGTCTCGTGAGATATGACCTCCCACATCTGAATGATCATCATAGTCAAATTCCACACAGCTTCACCGCGTATCATGATGGCAGTATCCTTCCAGTGACCGAAACGGATAAGGCGGTTGATATACTCATCGGCTATATTCACCCCGCCCGTAAAGCCTACGTTTCCGTCGATAACGAGTATCTTGCGGTGGTCACGGTTATTCTGTATGGTGGAAATCATGGGACGGAACTTGTTGAATATAAGAACACGTCCGCCTGCTTTTTCAATGGCTTTGATATCCTTTGCGGGCATGGTGAACTGTGAACCCATACCGTCAACGATAAGACGTACTTCAACGCCTGCAAAAGCCTTTTCCAGCAGGATATCGAGTATCTCCCCCCACATCTCGCCGTCATCGACGATGAAGTATTCCATGAATATGAACTTTTCAGCCTTGCGCATCTCGGTCAGCATTGCAGCGAATTTGTCCTCACCCAAAGGGAAATATGTTACATCATCACAGCCGTAAGCGGGAAAACCCGCAGCGTCATCGAGATATCTCAGAAGCCTGTAAAGCTCGGGATCGGCAGTCTTTACCTTCTTGGTCAGCTCCTCATCTTCGGGAAGAAGATAGCGCGTATCCAGATTTTTCTGCACATAAGCATCGGAGACCTTACGTTTGTAGGGCTGATTTGTGAGGATAAGATAGAGTATAGCCGTGAAAACGGGAAAGATCAGCAGCGGAACTATCCACGCCAGTTTGTAGGCGGGATTGCGGTCGGTATTTACTATATATATAGCAACTCCGATACCGAGAGTAGAAAACAGAACCGACAGGTATTTATAGTTGTCATTAAGAATAGTAAACACAATAAATATCTGAACGAATTGAAGCAGCAGAAGAAGGATGATAGTGGTCTTCTGCGAAAAGATGATATTTATAAGAGTTTTCGGCTTTTTACGGCGTTTTGCGTATTTCGATCTTGTTTTCTTTGTATTTATAACAAAACCGTCTTCGGGAACATTGCGCGTTTTCATTGTTGTGCCTCCTTTATAAAGAAGAATAATTAAGTACATACGAACAGCGGCATCCGGTAGGGTGCAGATGTAAAAACAGTCAGTAATATTATTATGGTCTGCAATAATAAAATGTGTATACGAATTTATTATAACATCAAAGAAAATGATTTGCAATAGCTTATTGCATAAAATATGAGATGAAGAACGAAAGTAACTATTAATATTATCTAAGTCAAAAATTAGGTCAAATTAGCTGATCAGTATTAAGAATAATTAACGAAATTTCTTCGTGAAATATTAAAGGTTTATTTAAAA
>NZ_CAMHRZ010000343.1 GCF_946187255.1 uncultured Ruminococcus sp. | reverse complement strand
CGACGGCTGCCCTGTGGTGGATATCACACTGCGTATCGCTGCCAAACATGGCATACCTGTCACGATAGTGTGCGACACCGCCCACGATTTCTCGGAGCGAGGCGCGGAGGTGATAACAGTAGGCAAAGGTGCCGACAGCGCCGACCTGGCACTGGTGAACCTGCTTCACAAAGGTGACATAGCGGTAACTCAGGATTACGGACTGGCTGCCATGTGTCTGGCAAAGAAGGCGTATGCTATCAATCAGAACGGTATTGTCTACACAAATGACAACATCGACAGTATGCTGATGACAAGACATATCAATAAAAAACTGATGCGAGGCGGCAAGCATCCTAAAGGACAGAAAAAGCGAACACAGGATCAGGACAGGGATTATGCCGCAGCTTTTGAAAAACTGATAACGGAAACTATGAGCAAAGAGGTGTGATGAATGGTCATTGGCGAGTCGAAATACTACGATTTTGGTTTTATACTGGAGCGTATACCCGAATGGGAGGATGACAGCTTCAAAAACGGTATAATGTTCCTGATGATAAACGGTGCGATATATCCCAAAAGTGCAAGGACAACAACTTTCAACTGTGAACTGCCCGACCTGCTGAGTAAAAAGTCGGCTATGATTTCACCTGTTGTTGACAGAGAGCTGTTTCGGCTTGACAGCGAGACCCTATTTGAAAAGCTTGCGGATATCACCTACGGCAGGGAAAGGGACGCGCTTTATGATATGAGATATATGATACCCTTCCATGAGATCAACGATGCAAGATTCAGCGTATTCATCGTATCGGACGGTGAAGAGGTCAGGCTGCTTGTCGGCAAAGACCGCGAAGTTGAACTTATTCTTGATAACGAGATAAAGCTTAACAAAGAGAAATACATGAAAGTAATAAATAAACTTAAAGAATTCTACGAAACACTCAAATGATCGGAGGTCGGAAAAATGAACATTAAGAAGATACTGAAAGAACTGACACTGGAAGAAAAAGCCTCGCTCTGTTCGGGAGCTGATTTCTGGCACACAAAAACTATCGACAGACTGGATATCCCGCAGATAATGGTCTCTGACGGTCCTCACGGGCTGAGGAAGAATGCGGAGGGAGCCTCAGGGCCTAACGAAGCTATCAAAGCGGTATGCTTCCCGACGGCAAGTGCCCTCGCCTGCTCCTTTGACAGAAATCTGCTGACTATGATGGGCAAAGCACTTGGTGAAGAATGCCAGGCGGAAAACGTTGCGGTGATACTGGGTCCCGGCTGCAACATAAAGAGATCGCCCCTTTGCGGCAGGAACTTTGAGTATTTCTCGGAGGATCCTTATCTGGCATCGGAGATAGCGGCGGCGCATATCAAAGGCGTGCAGAGCAAGGGCGTGGGCACTTCTCTCAAGCATTTCGCGGCAAACAATCAGGAGACCAGAAGACTTACGATAAATGAGCGCATAGATGAAAGAACACTGCGCGAGATATATCTTGCCGCCTTTGAGGGTGCGGTAAAGCAGGCATCTCCCTGGACTGTCATGTGTTCCTACAACCGCATAAACGGTCATCATTCTTCACAGAACAAGTGGCTGCTGACCGATGTACTGCGGAACGAATGGGGCTACAAGGGGCTTGTGATGAGCGACTGGGGCGCAGTGGACGACAGAGTGGCTGGTATAAAAGCAGGACTTGACCTGGAAATGCCTGCCAGCTTCGGGAAGAATGACAGGCTGATAGTGGACGCTGTAAACAACGGCAAGCTGAGCATCAAGGCACTGGACAAATGCGTTGAACGTGTGCTGAGACTGGTGGATAAGGCAGAGGAAAGCCGCACGCCTTCCAAGTGGGACATGGAAGCACATCATGAGCTGTCGGCTAAAATAGAATCACAGTGCGCGGTACTGCTGAAAAATGAGGATAATATACTTCCGCTGAACAAGGAAGACAAGATATGCTTCATAGGTGAATTTGCGGACAAGCCGAGATATCAGGGCGGCGGAAGCTCGCATATAAATTCCTTCAAGGTCACATCGGCACTGGAAGCGGTAAAGGGTATATGCAAAGTGGAGTATGCACAGGGATATATAACCTCCGAAGACAAGATAGTGCCCGAACTGCTGGAGCAGGCAGTGGAATGTGCCAAGTACAACGACAAGGTGGTAATATTCGCGGGACTTCCCGATAATTTTGAATCGGAGGGTTATGACCGCACCCACATGAGAATGCCCGAATGTCAGCTGAAACTGATAGAAGAGATAGCAAAGGTAAACAGGAACATCGTTGTGGTACTGCATAACGGCTCCCCCGTTGAGCTGCCCTTTATGGACGATATCAAGGGTCTGCTGGAGATGTATCTCGGCGGACAGGCAGTCGGCAAAGCCACCTGCGACCTGCTCTTCGGTGAAGTGAACCCCAGCGGAAAGCTGGCTGAGAGCTGGTGCATGAAGCTGGAGGACAATCCTTCCTACCTGAACTTTCCCGGCGTAGGCGATGAGATAAGCTACAATGAGGGCATATTCGTGGGGTACAGATATTACGACAAGAAGAAATGCGATGTACGCTTCCCCTTCGGCTTCGGGCTTTCGTATACGACCTTTGAGTACAGCGACCTGGTGATATCTGAAAACGAGATCGACGAAGGACAGACGCTGACCGTCAGCTGCACCGTTACCAACACAGGCGACCGCGCAGGCAGGGAGGTAGTCCAGCTTTATGTGAAGGATAAGGAATCCTCTGTGGCAAGACCCGAAAAGGAGCTTAAAGGCTTCGAGAAGGTCAGCCTGAAACCCGGCGAGACCAAAAAGGTGGTATTCTCACTGGACAAGAGAGCCTTTGCCTATTACGAGACTGCCATCAACGACTGGTTTGTGGAATACGGCGAGTTTGAGATAATGGTGGGTGCTTCTTCGAGAGATATACGCCTGACAGACTCGGTATATGTAAACAGCAGCGCAAAGCTGCCCGTTCAGTTCACGTTCAACAGCACAGTGGGCGATGTGCTTTCATGCAGC
>NZ_CAMHRZ010000342.1 GCF_946187255.1 uncultured Ruminococcus sp. | reverse complement strand
AGTAAAACAGCAGATTGCCGGCGATCTCGGTTTTTTCCAGCCGCTCAAACACCAGCGGGAACAGCCGTTCCAGCACCTTGTGGAAGGCCAGGTATTTCAGCTTATGTATACAAGGGCGCGATCATCAACTGTAAAACTGATATCAAGGCTTCCTGTACAGTAAAGACAGGTGGCTCATACGGTGAAGCAGGCGGTATAGCGGCACTTGTGAACAGAGGACTCGTTGCGAACAGCTATACTCTCGGTGATATATACGGAAGCGGAAATCGTGAAGATGAGGGTATGGGTGTAATAAGCTCACTCGTTGCAGTTAATGCCGGATATCTTGTAAACTGCTATGGGGCCGGAAGTCATGTTACAGATGATTATTCCATATACACAGGCGCTCTTTCAGGATGGATAACAGGTATTGGACACACATACGATTGCTATTACAACAGCGAAGCACAGATGAAAATGGGCAGTACGATAGTTGACCCCGTTGCTGATGTCGGAACGAGGGTATCTTCGGGTGTAAGCGATGACGGAATGGTCTATACAGGCGGTGTGGTTTCGGGCAACGAAGCATATAATTCCAAGAACTACAAGGATATCTCAAATAAGTTGAACGCTAATTTCTCAGCTTTCCCGGTTGATATAACTCAGTTTGGTTTATCGAATGACAGGCTGAAAACATGGGAATATGCCAACGGTGAGGTGACACTTGCTGATGCGGCAGCATCTGCTGTATATGTACAGCCCGAAGCCGAAATAGTCGTAAAGCCTGAATTAAAGCTGAATGACGGTGTGTGGTACGGACGTGACAGCGAGAAAAATGTAGTTGTTAGTATTACTGTTCAGAACAGTGAGATAACAGCGATCAAGTCTTCCGATGGTTCATCTTCAGGAGAAGTATATGAAAATGCGTTGAAGACCGCAAAGGAAAAATCCACATACAACGATAAGACCTCATATGATCCTGCCGATGTATCGGTATTTGCGGGAGGCAAGGGAACTGAAAAAGAGCCATATCTCGTAAAGACAGAAACACAGCTCAGATATATCGCCGAGGCGATGAACGAAGACGTTGACTGGGAGAATGTATGGTTTGCACTTGACGGTGATATCACCCTTTCGGACGATGAATGGCTTCCCATTGGTCACGCTATACAGGCAGAGATCAACGGTCAGAAAGAGAACTTTGCAGTATATCCCTTCAGAGGAAATTTCGATGGAAGAGATCACACGATATCAGGGCTGACAATAGGCAGCAAGGAAAAGCCTGCGGATATATATCTTTCGGGTCTGTTCGGTCTTGTGGCGGGAGAACATGATACAAATCTCACACCCACAGATGATGAAAGGCTTGCTGTAATAAGGAATATCAAGCTGAAAGACGTATCTATCGACGTTGAATCACGCTATGAAGCCAACGTAGGCGGTATTGCAGCCTGGGCTCAGAATGGTTTTGTTATAGATAACTGCTCTGTGCAGGGAACAATAAACGCTAAGACTAAAGAATCATTTGCGAGAGTGGGCGGACTTGTGGGCAGTGCGCTGCGCGGCACAGTTACCGACTGTTTTACTGATACCAATATCAATGCCTCGACTGAGACATCTTCGGTATACGCAGGTGGACTTGAAGGAATGACAAACCGCTCGATACAGATAAACTGCTATACTCTCGGAGATATCTGTGCTGATGCTGAAAGCAACAATAAAGCAACAGTCGGCGGTCTTACAGGTATGTCAGGCGGAACGAACATCAACTGCTATACATACGGAAATATCGAATCCCTTGTCACGACTGTCGATGTCGGTGGAGTGAATGGCAGGATCGCAGGTATTGCAGTAGATTATGAGTGCTGCTATAACAGTGACGCTTCACAGAGGATAGCAGGAAAAGATGTGGCAGAAAAGAAAGCATCGGGAACGACAGTGGGTGAAGAGATAAATATACATCCTGTATCGGCTGATAAAATGGCTTCCGAGAATTTCATAAAGTATCTCAACAATAACAAGAAGAATATGTCCGCTATACTTAAAGATGTGAGCGCTTATCTTGAAGATATGAACGAAAACAACAAGGAAGGTCTTTCACATTTCCTGTTCTATACGGGTGACGGATCCGATCTGAATACATGGACGAAGGGCAGGACATCGCCTGTATTCAAGAATTCGGAGGATATCAAGGTGACTTACATCAAGGGTGATGGCTGTGTCAAGCTGAAATGGTCAGCCGCAGAGGAAGCTGAAAAGTATGCGGTATGCGGTTTTGTCGGCGGAAAGTGGACAAAGCTTGCAGAAGGTTACGGCAATTCGTATGTGCTCAATGACCTTAAATCCAGGACCAATTACAAGGTTGCTGTCATTATGATGAAAAACGGCACCTGGAAAAAAGACTTTTCCAATGCAGTAGTTGTAACTCCCAAGGCAAAGGCGGCACAGGTGTATCCTAAAGTCACTTCCGTTCAGTACGATGCTGTTGGTCATAGGTTCAAACTGAACTGGTCACCTGCCGATAATTCGGAAAAGTACGGCATCGCAGTCAGGGTAGGCGGCAAATGGGCAGTACAGGCATACACCGATGCTGATACTACGGAATATATTTCACCGAAACTCAGTGCAGGCAGCAAGTATGAAGTTGTAATATGTGCAAAGATCAACGGCGAATGGGATGTCAGCGATATTGAAAAAAGATCGTTTAAAGTCACTGTAAAATGATGTCCCGATAAGATCATAATATCTGAAAACCAAAGTACTCCCGAAAAGAATAATGACAAAAGACCTTCTATGGCTGTCCTGATGCCATAGGAGGTCTGATTTTTATATCCGATATTTCAGGGCAAGCAAGAGGATATCCGCCTTGCCTTGTATAAAAAAGACCTACGGAGCAGATCTTCGCAAAGAAACACTGCTCCGTAGGTCAACATATTATCCGGCTCAGATCATTTAACAGTAAGGATTATATCACGCCTTTTATGCAGATCACCGAGTTCGAGACGGAAGACGTTA
>NZ_CAMHRZ010000341.1 GCF_946187255.1 uncultured Ruminococcus sp. | reverse complement strand
TCGCCCTCCTAGGAGGAAGACGACGCAGCATGGTAAAAGATTTTGTCAGGGGGTGCGCGAGGGGTTAGCGGACAGGTCTAATATACAAAAAGCGGGGGACAGCCGTACTATTGTACAGCTATCCCCCGCAGATACGTCATATACTATACTGACGGGATCATACTATCAGATATCGATCTTTGAATACAGACCCGAACCGAGCATAGAATCTTCGGGCTTGGGCTTCTTGTATTCCTTTTCAAAGCTGGTAGTGAAATCAAATCCTGTGCTCTGAGGACGTCTGCCGCCTTTTCTGTTGCCGCCGCCCTTTCTGTTGCCGCCCTTGCCGCCGCGCTTGAAATCTCTCCTGTCGTTGCCGCGTCTGGGATTTGTGGAGCTGATGATGACCTTTCTGTAAGGCTCCTCACCCTTAGACTGTGATGTAACGCCCTCTATCTCCGATACAGCTGCGTGTATTATGCGTCTCTCGTAAGGGTTCATGGGCTCCAGTGCCGATGATCTGCCGCTCTTCTTTACGTTGTGTGCGATCTTGGCAGCCAGATCTTCCAGCTGCTTCTTTCTTCTCTCACGGAAACCGTTGGAATCTGTGGTTATCCTGAAATATTCCCTGTCAACTCTGTTGCATACCAGTGATGCCAGATACTGTAAAGAATCCAGCAGCTCGCCCTTTGCGCCTATCATCTCATCAAGACCATCGCCGTTGATCTCCAGTGAGATACCGTTCTCGATCTCTGTCACCTCTATGGTGATATTGCCGACACCCATTCCCGTGAGCACTCTTGTGATGTACTTAACTGTGATATCGGTCTTTGTTTCAGTGTACTCTGCTTCAACTCTTGCATCGCCCTTTACCTTGCCAAAAAGTGACTTCTTGGGTTCCTCGATGACTGTAAAGGTTATCTTATCCTCGCTTACTCCGAATTCCTGCGCCGCCAGAGCTTTTGCCTCCTCAACTGAGGGGGCAGAAAATTCCTGCTTCATTAGTCAAGCTCTCCTCTCGTTTAATATATCTCATCAGGCTATCCTGTGAAATTCAATTTCCGTATTTTTTCGCCATTTTCTCTCTCGCCTTACGCAGCTTTTCACGCTGCTCTTCAGTGAGATCACTCTCGTCCTCGTCCATTTCCTCAGCAGCTTTTTTTCTTGCCTCGTTGATCTTCCTGCGCTGCTCCTGCTTTATCTCGCTCTTGCTCTTCTTCTTCGGCTCCTCGTAATCGTCGCCGCCTGCCTGCTTCCTTATCTCGGCAGGATCCTTGCCTGCTGCTGCCAGCTGAGCGTCAGCCATTTTCTGTATAAGGGTCTGCTTCTTCTTGCCCTTGTTCTTTGCCATATCCTTTTCGACCAGCTCCGCAACGTGCTCGGGAGTATACACCTTATTGAGCACAACAGTCTGTATTATACCGAAAAGGGATGAACAGCACCAGTATATACCCAGACCGATAGGATACTTGAAGGTCAGGTACAGCGAGAAGAAGGGCATGAAGTACATCATTGCCGTAGTAGAGCCTGTCATCTTCGCCGCAGAGGGGTTGTTCTTCTTGTTGTAATGCTGTGATATCACGGTACTCAGCAGATAGAACAGGAAGCTGAGTATGGGCACAAGGCAGCTTACCTTGTTGTCCTTCCAGCTGGGAGTTGTTCCCAGATAGATGCCGAATATCTCGTAGTTGAAATTCTCCGAAAAATCTTTCAGTTCTTCGGAAGCTATGTTCAGTACGTCGGAATAATCTCCCGCAGTCTTATCCTGAGCAAAAACGAAGGTCATAAGTTCGGGTCTGCCCTCGATAAGGTTCTGCGCGAAATACTTTTCGTCAAGCACGAAGGTATCGATATCATTGTGCAGCTTTATGGCTTCGATGACATTATCCACACCGCCGTCTTTTTTAAAGCTCTTTGCGGAATCGGGATACTCTTCATCGTTCGTGAACAGCTTTTCAAGCTCCTCATAGGGATCCTTGTTCTCAGCCTCATAGCCTGCGATCAGCTCTTCAAGGGTAGTCTCATGCTTCTTGTCATGAACTTCCTTGCTGACGATATGTATCTGCTTTATCAGCTGATTGGATGTCTTTACATCATCCTTGTCAAGATTTGAAACGTATGACAGAGGTCCGTAGATAACAGGTATCATGGCGAAGAGTATCACCATCATGACTACCATCGGCAGGCAGCTCGCCATAGGGTTGACACCTGTCTCGGAATACAGAGCCATCTGCTCTTCCTGGAGCTTCTGCTTGTTCTTGCCGTACTTCTTCTCCAGTTCATCCAGCTTGGGTTTGAGCATCGACATACTCGCCATGCTCTTCTGCTGCTTGATGTTCAGCGGGAACACCAGAAGTCTTGTAATAAACGTGAATACCAGCAGGGCGATACCGTAGTTTTTGAATACATAGTAACAGCCCTTCATTATCCATCCCAAAGGGATAGCAATAAGGTCAAACAATTTTTTTCCTCTTTTCTTTCAATTCATTTTACGCGCATCTGTTCTCAATAATATTTAATAGAATATACAAGACCCTGATGCTTACATTTCCTTACCTTACTTTTCCTTGCCTTTTACCCTGAAATAGTCTATCCTCACCGGATCGGGCACTTCATCTATACCTCCCAGCGACCAGGGATTGCATCTCAGCAGCCGCCATACCGTCAGCACCGTTCCCATAAAAAAACCATGCTTCTCGTAAGCAGTCAGCGCGTAAGATGAACAGGTCGGGTAGTATTTGCACTGCGGCGGCAGCATGGGACTGATATATTTCCTGTAAAACTTTATCGGCAGTCTCGCCAGCCATGCTAAAGGTGACATTTACTTCCCCTTACCTTTTTTACCCGTCCTTGTGAAAGCGCCGTTCTCAGCCGCTTTATCGATCTCGGATATCAGCTTTTTCCTGATAAAGCCTTCCATCTCCGCAGAGGTCTTCATAGCAGCGTCGTTCCTGCCGACGAATACTATATCGTACCCCATAGGTATCTCAGTCTCACATATCCTGTATGCAGCCCTGACTATCCTTTTTACCCTGTTGCGGCAGACGGCATTTCCCAGCTT
>NZ_CAMHRZ010000340.1 GCF_946187255.1 uncultured Ruminococcus sp. | reverse complement strand
CAAGGCGGTACACAGCTTAGGCACGCTCGGCGGCGGCAACCACTTTATCGAAGCCAACAAGGGCAGCGACGGCGCTGTGTATATAGTAATACACTCGGGTTCCCGTCATCTGGGGCTGGAGGTGGCGAAGTACTACCAGGAGGAAGCCTACAAGCGTCTCAACGGCTGTGCAAAGGCGGATATCGATGAGCTGATAGCACGCCTGAAGGCTGAGGGCAAGGAAAAGCAGATACAGACCGAGATAACCAAGCTGAAGAACACCAAGCGCACAGATGTCCCCAAGCAGCTGGCATACACCGAGGGCGAGCTGTTTGAGAAGTATATCCACGATATGAAGATAGTCCAGCAGTTCGCTATGCTCAACCGCAAGGCGATGATGGATGAGATAATCGACGGCATGAGCCTGCATATCAAGGAACAGTTCACCACGATACACAATTATATAGATACCGATAATATGATACTCCGTAAGGGCGCAGTTTCGGCACAGGCGGGTGAGGTACTGCTGATACCCATAAATATGCGTGACGGCAGCCTTATCTGCACCGGCAAGGGCAACCCCGACTGGAACTGCTCCGCACCTCACGGCGCAGGCAGACTTATGTCCCGTTCGGCGGCAAAGTCACAGCTGACCCTCACCGAGTTCAAGAAGGAGATGAAGGGCATATACAGCACCTCCATAAGCTCGGCAACGCTGGATGAGAGCCCTATGGCATACAAGACCATCGATGATATAGTATCCAATATAGGCGATACCTGCACGGTGGAGGATGTGATCAAGCCCATATACAACTTCAAGGCGGGTGAAGAAGAGGAGCACGGACGTTCAAGGATGAGGTAGGAGGCAGGTATGGAAGAAAAGTTTATACCCTACGAGAAAATGAGTTACAGAGAGCGCAGAAAGCAGGATGCCAAGCGCCGCCGCACCTGGGGCGGGCTTGATCCCCGCACCCGCGTGAAAAAGAACGGCAAGGCGTACAACCGTGCTGACAAGCACAAGCGCACCGAGCTGAACTGGTACTCAAAACTGATTTAAAAAGAACGGCTGTCCCATAAAACGGACAGCCGTATTGTTTACAGTATGTATTCCATCCCCGTTTTCTGCACGGTCATTCCCATTTTGTCGTAGAAGATCCTGGCAGAGGGATTACATTCCCACACGTTCAGCGTGATATTATAGAACCCGTTTTCCTTTGCATAGGCTTTTACAGCCTCAAAAAGCTGTCTGCCGATATGCTGACCCCTCGCGTTCGCATCAACGCACAGGTCATCGATGTAAAGGGTCTTAATGGCAGCCGCAGCCCCCGTCCCGTCGGAGGTCTTCACCTCGCAGAAAGCGTAGCCCAGCATCTCGTCGTCATCGCCGCAATAGGCGAATACAGGCGTGCTGTCGTCTTTGAGTATGCTTTTAAGTTCTTCCGCATTATACTTTGTATGTCCCGCATTGAAAAGGTCGGGTCTGCCCGCCGCGTGGACATTGCACACCTGCACCAGCAGGCTGAGCATATTGGGTATATCCTTTTCCTGAGCCCTTCTTATCATAGCTGTTACCGTTTATGCCGCTGCGGGTCTGAGCAGCTTTTTGGTCTGGGGCAGCTTGAACAGCACCACTGCGCCTATGGCTGTGAATATCATCTCGGGCAGCATATTTGAATTCTTCATAATACATTTTCCTTTCCTTTTTGCAAAAGAAAAAGCGCCTCCCGTAAAGAAGCGCGTCATTGACTGCGTTTGCTCCCTACCACGGTATTGACCGTCAGGTTCAAAGGGTCAGACAGATGTCATTCTCAACCGTCGGCAAGCGCCGTCGGTTCCCCTGCAAATAAATAAATATAAAAAAAAACCGATCACTGATCGGGGCAAGAGCTGATACCCGGATTCGAACCGGGGACCTCATCCTTACCAAGGATGTGCTCTACCACCTGAGCCATATCAGCTTACCGTCGTTTTGACTCTCTCGTCAACCGACTTGTATATTATACACCATCTTTTTCGATTTGTCAAGTGTTTTTTCAAATTTTTTTTTATAATTTTTTTATCCCCTTTACAGCGCCCGCAATCGACGATATATCGGTCACATTCACCGCCGAGTCCCTGTTGACATCAGCGACTTTAGCCTGATAGCTGTCACTGAATCCCTTGATCTGTTTAACGTATCCCGAGACTATGGATATATCCGTGACATTTATGACACCGTCGCCGTTCACATCTCCTGTGGTGCGCAGGTCAACGTCTTTCAGTTCAGCGGGATATTTCTTTTTGCCCGCCTTTACGCCCTCAATGGTTCTCGTGACATAGCCGTCCCTGCTGATCGTGAAGTCGTATACTCCGCGCCTGATATTTGCGGTAAAGCTGCTGCCCTCCACCGTACACTGCTCGTCGGTGGTATGATCGTCAGCGCCGTGCTCCTTTATATCCACGCTGATATCAGTCAGCGGGACAGCTGACTTGCCGTGCTTGTTTGCCACCACATTTCCGCATAAGGTCACGGGTCTGCTGTTTTCGCCCCTGCGGACGGTAAAAGTCACCTCAACGCTTTTGCTGACCGTGACTGCCTGCACATCAAAGGGGGCGTTGTCCTTTGTATCACCGAAGGAGCTGAAAAGCTCTATGCGGAAATTATCATTGTCTGCGCCGTCATCAGCGCCGTATATAATAAGGTCGTTGTCAAAGCTGAGCTCATTGCCGTCTATCAGCACCTTGTCCACACTGACCTCGCCCACCTCATAATAGCAGTCCTCCAGATCTATGACCAGCAGTCCGATACCTTTAAGGCTGGTGATAACGCCCTTTTTGTCTTTGGGCGGTGTGAAGGTAACGGTATTCGTGCCTTCCTTTATGTTCAGACTGCTTTCCCAGTTCTGCACGCTGAGGTCGCTGCTTGCCAGTCCTATGGAAGCCGTGAAGCCCTCTTTTTCTTCCGCCGAAACGGTCAGCGCAGTTGACGAGATCATAGCAGCAGCCGTTATCACAGCGGCGATCTTTTTATTACCCATAATATATTCCCTCCGTGAGTTCATCACATATCCGTTTAAATTTCCGTATCCCATTT
>NZ_CAMHRZ010000339.1 GCF_946187255.1 uncultured Ruminococcus sp. | reverse complement strand
CATGACGGTCTGTCATGTACTGACGGTATATTTATCCGATGCTCTAAAAAACTAAGCATTACCCGCCCGAAATATCAAATAATTAGTTAACACCCACACGAAATATATAATTTACGTCAAGTTTCAACACGATTTATTAAAAATATTCCCGATTTGTCAAAGAATTGTTGTAAAAACTCTTGAAATTATAAATGATTTATGTTATAATTGTAAAAAAAATAGCCACTGCATCGGCGGGCGGTCTGCGCCGAGATCACTTATTCCGCCTGTTTGCAGCTGAAAAGGGTATAATGAAACGGAAAAGGGGAAGTATCAGTGATTAGATCAAAAAAACAACAACGGCGTAAAATGGTTCTGATCGTTGATGATCAGGAGATAAACAGGGATGCCCTTGAGACCGTTGTCGAAGAAGATTATACCGTGATAACAGCCGAAAACGGCTTACAGGCACTGGAACTGATGCGTGAGCATTCGCATGAACTGTCCATAGTCCTTCTTGATCTTATCATGCCCGTGATGAACGGATATGAGGTATTGAAGACCGTACATGAGGACGGCGAGCTCTGGAAGATACCTATAATCGTCATGACCTCCGACAAAAAGGCGGAGCTGGAAGCACTGAAACTGGGCGCTGCCGATTTTATTACCAAGCCCTTTGATTTCCATGAGGTGATACTGGCGCGTATCAGCAGGATAGTCGAACTCAGTGAGGGCCGCCAGCTGATATCCTCAGCGGAAAAGGATCCTCTTACAAGACTTTATACCCGCAACTTCTTCTTTGAATACGCTAACCGCTTTTTCGGCTATCGTCCCGGAGTACAGATGGATGCCATCGTACTGAATATCGAGCAGTTCCGTTTCGTCAATGCCATACACGGCAGGGAATACGGCAATAAGGTACTGCGTACCGTTGGCGATATAATACTGGAATTCCTTAGCGAAACGGATGGTATCGCCAGCCGTTTCGATGCGGACAATTTTGCCATACTCTGCACCCACCATGAGGATCACAGAGCGGTGCTGGAAGAATTTCAGCAAAAGCTGTATGAGCGTTCCACGAAAGTTAGGCTGCATCTCAGGATGGGTGTCCGTGTGCGCCGCGAGGATATGGATACGATACTGCTTTTCGATCAGGCGGGAACAGCCTGCATGATGGTGCGCGGAGATTTTCAGAAGCCGCTGATGGTCTATGACGAGGAAATGCTTAAAAAGGAAATGCTGGATCACAGGCTGCTCAGCGATCTCCGCGCCGCACTGGCTGAGGAACAGTTCTATGTGGTTTTCCAGCCTAAATATGACATACAGTGCGATCCGCCGCGTCTGAGGAGTGCAGAAGCCCTCATACGCTGGAAGCATCCCGAACTTGGGATGATCTCCCCCGAAACTTTCATACCTCTATTTGAAAGCAAAGGCCTTATCACGCTGGTGGACAGCTTTGTCTGGCGTGAAGCGGCAAGACAGGTGGCGACATGGAAAGAGAGATACGGTTTCACACTGCCCGTATCCGTCAATCTTTCACGAGCGGATATATTCGACCCTACCCTGACTGACAGGCTGTGTGCTCTGATAAAGGATAACGGTCTTGAATATAACGACATCAAACTTGAGCTCACGGAATCAGCTTACACACAGGATGCAAAGCTGCTTCTTGGGCTGATATGCGAACTGAGAAAAGTGGGCTTCGAGATCGAAATGGACGATTTCGGTTCGGGATATTCTTCATTGAATATGCTTTCCACTATGCCGCTGGATGTGCTTAAGATCGAGATGTCTTTTGTAAAGAATATAGAAAGCAGCGAGACCGATCTTCGACTGGTGGAGCTTATACTGGACATCGCCGCCAATCTTAAACTAAAGGTCGTGGCGGAGGGTCTGGAGACAGAGGGTCAGCTGAAACTGCTTCGTGATGCGGGCTGTGATCTGGTGCAGGGATATTATTTTTCAAGACCTGTCCCCGCGAATGAATTTGAAAAGCTGATACAAAAAGAATCGGAACTTATAACGCTGGAAAAAAGTACCTGACAAAATATACCGATACGCAGGATCGGGTCACAATATCCCGGATACAGGGGTTTTGTGATCGGATCTTGTCTGTTTCTTAAAGGCTATATCTGCACAGGGTTGCTTTTCCTGTGGGGATGTGTTATACTTTTCTCTGTAAAGGCAGGTGTTTACAATGAAGCTGAAAATTGCCGTTGTCGAGGATGACCGCGAGATCAGCAGGATACTCAACGCGCTCCTTACGGAGAACGGTTATGAAACAGAGCAGGCTTTTGACGGCGATGAAGCATCGCGGCTGCTGCGTGAAAAGCACTTCGATCTGGTGTTGATGGATCTTATGCTGCCGTACAAGAACGGTGAGCGTCTTATTGCAGAGATGCGCGAGCGCGACAGTACGCCCGTGATAGTCATTTCGGCAAAGTCGATGAAGGAGACAAAGCTGGAGGTACTGCGTCTAGGGGCGGATGATTATATAATCAAGCCCTTTGACCTTGATGAAGTGCTGGTAAGGGTCGAGGTGGTGCTGCGACGCGCAGGTGCATTCGATACGGGCGCTGTGCTGGAAGCTGGCGGCATCACGTTCAATACGGAGGAGAATACAGTCACTGCGGGCGGTGAACCTGTAAAGCTAACGGCAAAAGAACTGATGATGCTGCGGCTTTTTCTTGAACACCCGAAGAAGGTCTATACCAAAGCCGAGCTGTATGAGTCGGTATGGAACGAGCAGTATTTCTATGAGGACAACACCATCAATGTCCATGTCAGCAATCTGCGTTCAAAGCTGAGAAAAGCGGGCGGAAAAGAGTATATCGATACGGTGTGGGGCGTAGGATACCGCCTGAGCGGTGAACAGTGATGCTGTGGGCAGTGATCGTGCTGGCAGCGGTCTGTGCGGGTCTTGGGTCTTATATCATCATGATGAAGCGGCAGCTGCGCAATATGAGGCGCGAGCTTGCGCGGACTGCTTCTGTCGATTATGACCGAAGAATGATGATAGCGCTGTTCGACCGTGACCTTAATGGTCTGGCAGAGGAGATAAACAAAAGCATCGACAATCAGAAAAGGCTGAAAATAGATGCTGAACAGGCTGAGATAACTCTTAGAAAGTCGGTCTCGGACATCGCCCACGACCTGCG
>NZ_CAMHRZ010000338.1 GCF_946187255.1 uncultured Ruminococcus sp. | reverse complement strand
TCCTGAATAGCGGTACAGATAGTCGGCAGAACTCCCGGGCTGAACAGCAGGTGCGATCTTTGAAAGTTTACCCCATGTCGCTTCGACCACCATGATGAATACGCTCCATACCATTCATCGGGAATGTCGGAATAGCCTAATACCCCGTTGGAAAGACGTTTCTGCAATGCTTCCAGAACAGTAGGTGCGGCAGGAAAATCCATATCCGCCACCCACATGGGAAGCTCTCCCGGAGCCGTGTTCCATTTCAGGGAATCCGTTCCGCTGCGGTCGGTTATATTGTCGAAATCATAGTTCATTGCAAATGCTCCTTATAAGTAAAATTCATTCCGGCGAAGCTGAGTATAAGGACGCTTAGCTCGGATAATTTGTGACCGGGAAATGTCAAACTCCGCATAGAGAAGCTGTGCCGTATCTTCAGCCTTGGCGATCACCGAACCGTTTGCATCGGTGACTATGGACTCGCCTGAAAAATGCATATCGTCCTCCCGTCCGACACGGTTGCACATAGCGATAGCAACTGAATTCTGGAATGCCTGCACCCGTACCTCCCACTCGAACATTTCAGAAGGTTCTGCTTTCGTGTTGACAGTCGGAATGAGAATGAGATCGGCACCCATGAGCGCTTCCGTTCGGATACTCTCGGGGTAATGACGGTCAAAGCAGACAACAATTCCTATTTTGCCCAACGGCGTGTCAAACACCTTGAAGCCGTCATCGGATGGCGTATAGTAGTCCTGCTCGTAAAACTGCTCTGCCTGTGCGATGTGGACCATCTTCTGTAAACCGATGATACTGCCGTCTGCACCGATCAATATGCTGGCATCGAAATACTTGTCATTTTCCCGCAGGTACAGATTCGGCACAGCCATGATCTTGCATTCACGGCATACATTCTGAAACGCGCGGACGGTATCGCTGTTCATTGTAACAGCGAAAGCGGACACATCCTGTCCCGGAAACTGCGGAAAGAACGGCGTGAGCTGTACTTCAGGAAACAGTATCAGGTCAGCACCGGTTTCGGCTGCCTCACGGATATATCTCAGGCTTTGTTCCAGATTTTCCCGAACCCTTTCGCAGGGCTGCATCTGACATAATGCTAGTTTCATGCTGATTCCTCCTGATGGTGTTTTTATATTATCACTCTTTATTATTTCTTATTGAAGACTGCGTTTACGTTCCGGGATACTTGATCGCAAGCAGTTTCTTGATCTGCTTTTCATCGGAATCGTGAAAGAAACGCTTTACCTGTGATACTATCTTTTCCCACGACTCACCCGGCTTTTCATGGTAAGCGGATGTTGTGAAGTCATATCCCCATTTTGTTTCGGGAGTTCCCATTACCGCTATGTGCCAGCCATAGGTTTCACCTTTTTTGTTTTTCCTCTGCCTGAAATCAGACATTATGAGGTATGTTTGCATTTGCAGCTCCGTTAAGATCCCACTGAAATTCTTTTCAGTGCCGTTTTTTCCGAAACCGGCAATATCTTTCAGTTCGTTGCTCATTATTTCTTTTCCGACTGCTTCATCATTCAGCTTAAAAGCGTCCATTACCTTCTTTGCACGATAGGAAGCAAGCTCATCGTCAAACAGAGCTTCAAAATCATATCCGTTCCTGCGGTAGTTTGCAAATACAGGGAAGAAGTCCTTGTGGATAAATCCGGCTCTTTTATCGAAGAACTTACCGTATGCGATCTCTGGGTGAGCCGAAAGAATTATTCGCCATTCCCACGGGTCTGTATCGGCGTTGCCCATCCACCATGAAGCGCCAGTCGTGCGTTCTTCAACGTAAAATCCGGTGATACCGCTTTCAAATAGCGGCAGAAATCCTATCCTGCGAACAAGGGACAGGAGATCATCAACTGTTTTAAGGCGCTGCGGGTCATTTCCCGCGCAGCCTTTCATGATCCATTCGCCGTTTATTGTTTCCAAAAAGACATCTCCGTTTCGTTTTTCCATTCAAAGTATTTTTCGCTGAACAGTTTCCAATAGCTTTCTTTTGGCATAGTGATGTTACTCTCAATTAAAAAGATATATGTCAATTATATCATAGCTAACTGCAATAGTCAATAAACGGTTGGCTTTCACGCCGAACACAGAAGTTTGTGAATTATTTTACAAAGCATACTTGACAAGCTCGGATGAATATGATACAATATCAATGATAGCTATCAGTGATAACGTAGAAGGAGGTGAGACAGATGCCGAAGGACAAGACTGCAAGTCATATCAAGATCGATCAGGCAATGAAGGCGGAATTTCTCGAAAAGGGATTTGCAGGCGCATCGATCCGCAGTATAGGTGAACGTGCAGGAATGACCTCTGCCGCTCTGTATCGTCATTATACTAACAAGGAGGATATGTTTTCTTCTCTTGTAGATCCTTTGATAAACGATATGGATACATGGATGGAAAGACACAAAGCAGAAAAATATTCTCTTGTAGACAGTCAGGCTGACAAGGGCGTTCTTTTCGGAGAATCCTTTATTGACATGATAACAGAGGTCGTACTTCCGCAGAAGGACAGACTGATCCTGTTGATAAATTGTTCGCAGGGGACAAAATATGAAAGCTTTCTCCATGATTTTGTAGAGAAGAATCAGAAGGCTGTAACAAATGCTTTGGTGTACATGAGACAGCACGGATACCCGGCAAGAGAGATGAATGAGGAGGAGATACATATCCTGCTGAGTGCATATCTGACGGCGATCATCGAACCGATCATACACGGATATTCGCAGGATAAGATCAAAAGTTATCTTTGCAGCGTAAACGAATTCTTTATGCCTGGTTGGAAGAATATTATGGGATTATCATGAAAGAGCCGAAAGGCTCTTTTTATTTTGGATAGCTATCAAACCTAGGTTAGTGATAACTAATCCAATGTCAGAAAAAGGAGTTTTTATAATGAAAGAAAAGCTGAACGGAAAAGACCTCATAAATGTCGGTATCTTCTCTGCGATATACTTCGTGATCGTTTTTATCACAGCAATGCTGGGTATGGTGCCGATACTTTACCCCATGCTGACGGTGATATGTCCGCTGGTCGGCGGTGTTGTATATATGCTGTTTCTTACGAGAGTAAAGAAGTTCGGCATGATATGGATAATGAGCATACTCATGGGCATTCTTATGCTCCTGTCGGGCATGAGCTGGTATGCTTTGGCAATAGGTGTTTTCTC
>NZ_CAMHRZ010000337.1 GCF_946187255.1 uncultured Ruminococcus sp. | reverse complement strand
CAGATCATTCCGATTTCTTTTCGGCTTCGTTGAAGTTACTCACTACACCGTCGGCAACATAGTACTCGCTGTCCTCAAACTTCTTGAACGTGCTCGCGTCGTTATAAGTGTTGCCCTTATAATAATCCTTGCAGTGATCGGTGTAGGTCGGATCGGGAACAAAAGCGTACCAGCCGCCGTACTCGCTGTATGTATACCATACGCCGTTCTGATAGTAATACGGCTTGTCTTCAAATACATAGTAGCCCCTGACCGGCGAGCTCAACCCGCCGAAGAGACCGAACACCATGATCAGCGCAAACACGGTAATCAGAGTTATCAATAAGCCTTTTGTATGTTTCTTTTTCTGAGCTGTGATGTCCGCTCCGCATTCGGGACAGACGAGATCATTCTTGTTCAGTTTAGCTTTACAATTGCTGCACTTTGTCATGTTTATCTCCTCGCTCAAAGATATGATATTCACTTATCATATCAACCGTATTTCTTCTATATAAAATTAAGATAACATCATTTTGATTAATTTTCAATAATTTTGTGAAAATTTATTGACCGGCGCCCAATAAATAGCATTATGCACAAAGAAGCGAGTCTTTTTTCGTCAGTTAAAACTATATACTGAGAGCAAAAGGCTGCGGAGACGATTTGTTTATTTACGCAGCCTTCAATTCAGCCCCTCAATCGCCCGGAGATCGCCTGCGGCGACTTTGTTCGGCAAGGTCAGACTTTTCCGACTTTCTTTTGCGCTTTGAAGACGGAAGCTTATCTCTAAGTACGCCAACTTCTATCTCCTGCTCGGCGACGGCGAAGCTGACACTCACCGAGGGGCTGATCTGCGACGAAATCAGCGGACGCTCCGAATCATCCATTCAGCAGGTCGCGATAGATCGTCAGGTCCTCATCCTTGAACACATTGAAGATGACCTTTATATCGCTGCCTGTTGTTTTTTTGTATTCTTTTACAGTTGATATAGCTATCTCGGCAGCCTCTCTCTGCGGAAAGCCGAATACTCCTGTCGAAATACAGCAGAACGCTATGCTCTCAACTCCGTTTTCTTCGGCGAGCTTCAAGCATGAGAGGTAACAGCTCTCCAGCAGCTCACAGTCCTTTTCTGTCAGTCTGCCGGATACTATCGGTCCGACCGTATGCAGCACATAGTCGCAAGGCAGGTTATACGCTGGAGTTATCTTAGCTTTACCCGTCGCCTCCTCACAGCCCTGTTCGCGCATGATCTCATCGCACCTGCACCGCAGCTGAACTCCGGCGAAGGTGTGTATCGCGTTGTCTATACATCCGTGACACGGCAAAAAGCACCCCAGCATCTGCGAGTTAGCGGCGTTTACTATCGCCCCGCATTTCAGAGTTGTGATATCGCCCTGCCAAAGATAAATATCGCCTTGTATCGGCTGCAGATCCGCCGCGTCCGTGATCCCCTTGCGCCGGTTCTCCTCCTGCAAATATTCGTCCTGAATCCTCAGAAACTCCTCGCTCGCCTCTTTTGGCATACGGATATTGAACAGCGATCTGAGCAGACGCTTCTGAGAATATTCATCTGCGGGTATGTCCGGGCTTTCACCCCGCTCGGACAGCAGACTGCTTATCAGCCAAAGCCTTTTTCCGAGTTGATCCGAATTCTTTTTTTCGCTTTGTTTCATGTTCATCACCTTCCCTTTTATTATCCTACATTTCTCATATTTGTCCACACTTTTTTGAAAAATAATCTCTTGATTTTTTAAAAACCGACTAATAAACAAGTGCAAAAAATGACCATGTATTCACTCAGGAAACACAAAAAACAACAAAACCACTTGACACCATATACGGTCCCGCTATCAGCATCAGCAACAATCATATTCACACAAACACAAGCACGGCTATCAACCGTGTTTGGAGCTTGTGGAAAAAGTACTTTTAAAGAGCAAATAGACTCCCCTGCGTATGTAGAGTACCTCTGTAAGTAATTCCCATTAACAAAGATTCGCAGGACGTTTACGAGCCTTCCCCCTTGGGGGGAAGGTGGGTTTTTCGGCTCCTTAAGAGCTGAAAAAGTCGGATGAGGGGACATCTTTTTTGTTATATAAATAACTCGATCCGTGTGCTGCCCCAAAGCTATGAGAGGTAGAGCTTTTTTTCTTCGAGGTCGACTGCAAGCGGAAATGTAGGCCCCTCATCAGTCATCTGCGGCGACAGCTTTTCCTCGCAGGAACAGCAACCCTTTTGTCCGTTTCGCGGACATTTCCCCGAGGGGTAACCTTTAACCTTTGATCTACTTATGAAGGGAGGGCTTTACTCTCCGATAGGTTTTTCTACTGAAGGCAATCACAGCTTTTGCTATGCTTGCCTTTCTTAAACTGCCTTATTCGGCGACGGTCTCCTCGTCGTCGCTCGCTGTACTCAGTAGGCATATCCGGTTGGTATGCCTTCTCCTTGTGCCGCGTCTCCTCCTCTACCTACCGCGCAGGGGCGCGTCGGGAACCCCTTTCTTTCATCAATTCCTGCCTTACAGTACAAAGAAGCTCATACCCAAACGGGCATGAGCTTCTTTGGTGCCGGTGACCCTGACCGAATCCTCTAAACCCGCATAAACAGTGGATTTCTTCAATCTCAGTAGTGCAATAAAAGTGCATTAACTGCACTTTTTAATTCCTATGCAGAAAAATAGAATAATTATTCAGTGCAAAAAATGACCATCTTTTACCCCGAATTCAAGAAAAAACTGAAATATACTTGACACCATATGCGGTACCATGTATTATAATTAAAAACATTCGTAATGATATAATTTGTCATGAGGCTGAGATCAATGAAAACAAATGAGTTAACGGAAAAACTAAACTACTATATGAAGAAGAAATACAGAATTGAAATCGTAGAGGATGAAGACGAAGGCGGTTTTGTTGTATCCTACCCCGACTTGATCGGCTGTATCTCTTCAGGAGAAACCATTGAAAAAGCAGTCAAGAACGGCGAAGACGCCAGAAGAGAATGGACATACGCCATGTTGGAAAGCGGCGCTGTCGTTCCCGAACCCTTTGACGCCGACGATTACTCCGGTCAATTCCGTCTCCGTGTTCCTAAATCCTTGCACAAACACTTAGCCGAACGCTCCAAGCAGGAAGGCATCAGCATGAATCAGTATTGTATCTATCTGCTTTCTCAAACAATCTAAACACTCTCACACAAAAACAAGCACGG
>NZ_CAMHRZ010000336.1 GCF_946187255.1 uncultured Ruminococcus sp. | reverse complement strand
TTATATCATACCGCATAGCCGCTATGTTGTTGATACCAATGAAAAACTAATTATCTCAGCATACGCCTGAACACATAAAACTCCCGCTGTGTCGTTTCATCGGGGGCACTGTTGGTCAGCCCGTCATAAACGCCTATCAGTTCAAAGTCGAACTCCTCAGCTGTATACTCTATCAGGCTGCGCGGGAGAAGTATCTCGGTGATATACTCCGTCTCACGGGTATAGCTGCCGTCTTCCTGTTCCGCAAAGAAATCCAGTGCGATATCCACCTTGCCGTCCTCGCGGCAGCTGTTCTGCCAGGTGCAGAAAAGCCTGTCCAGCTCGTAAACAAAGCAGTTGTCCCCCAGTACATGACGGTGCTTATACTCTGTATTCACATCAAATATGAACAGCCCGCCGTCACAGGTGAACATGGATGCCCTTTCCACCGTCCTGCGGAAAGCCTCCTCATCACGAAGATGATTCATACCGTCCAGCACGCACACGATGATATCAGCCGCACCCCAAAGGTCCAGCTGCGACATATCCTGACATAAGTAGGTTATCTCGCTGTCCTCTGTGCGCAGCTCTTCGGCAGCATCCAGCATCTCTCCCGAGATATCCACGCCGATAACATCAAAACCCAGCTTCTCCAGCTCTCTGCAAAGCCTGCCAGTACCGCAGCCCAGTTCCACCACGACCTCGTTCTCGCTGCTGTACTCCTGTCCCAGCTCGCGTATCCTGGCAGCTATGGCGCTGTAGGGCACATCCTCCTGGAGTTTATCGTAATAGGCGGCAAAACAGCCGTAGCCGTTCATTCCTCTGTTTCCTTATTCTTTTCCAGCCTGTTGAACACGATATTGTATCCGCCGCTGCCGTCATAGGAAAGCGACCTGTTTACACGGCTTATCGTTGCCGTCGAAGCGCCTGTCGCCTTGACGATATCGCTGTAAACGTGCTTGTCTGTCAGCATCCTCGCCACCTGAAAGCGCTGTGAAAAGCTCTTCAGCTCGGGAACAGTGCAGAGATCCTTGAAAAACAGCCTGCACTCTTCAAGAGTTTCAAGACAAAGTATCGCCTCATACAGTTCGTCCAGATTTGCTATCTCTAATTTGTCACGCATAATAAAACGCTCCTTTACATTTACTATATTTTTCATATTGTAAAGTGTTAAATCACATTTATATTTTAGCACATTACAGCGTAAATGTAAAGGGGTTAAAATGATTTTTTAAATGAATAAGTAATATATTTTTACTTGTTTCTGTTAGGAGTCAGGAACCCTGTGAAGTCCTCGTCCTCATCTTCGGCAGTTTCTTCGGCAATATCATCGGCAATATCATCGGCTGTGGAGATTTCCTCCGCATCATCTTCGGCGGGCGCATTCTCGTACCAGTCATGCCTTATCTCCTCGATTATCGCCTTCAATTCCTCAACACCTTCGCCTGTTACGGCGGAAAAAGGTATACAGTGGATATCTTCAAAGCAGGGTATCTCCGTTTTGAAGGCTTCCATTCGCTCCTTACGAGCGGTGGGTTTCAGCTTATCCGCCTTCGTGAGCACGATAACAAAGGGTATCTCATTGTCGATGAGATAATCTATCATTTGCAGATCATCTTTGCTGGGGGCGTGACGCATATCCACCAGCTGGAAAACCAGTTCCAGGTTTCGGTCGAAATCCCCCAGATATCCGCCTATCAGGTCGCCCCACTTGGCTTTCTCGCTCTTGGATACACTGGCATAGCCATATCCCGGCAGATCGACGAAATATACATCTTCTGCCGAAAAGAAATTTATAGTGACCGTCTTTCCTGGCACAGAGCTGACCCTTGCCATATTTTTACGGTTAAATATCTTGTTTATCAGCGAGCTTTTGCCCACGTTCGATCTTCCCGAGAATGCAAACTCAGGTCTGTCAGACTCGGGTATCTGCGAAAATTTGCCGTATGATGTGATAAATTCTGCCTTATTGAAATTCAGCGGTTTCATCGCAACTCTCCTTTCCGTCACAAAAAGAGGGCGGCAGCACCGCCCTCAAAGCTATCATAAATGTACTCACAGTCCGTAGAGTTTTCTGTACTCCTCCGTGTTTTCAAGCAGGTCGGCTGCTGTGCCCATTGCAAAGGCACAATGGGAATGGTTATACCCGCAAAGATACTCTCCGTCGGGATCCATGAGATAGAACTCCACGGCGGCGTAGTTATCGTAAAACTCAAAGAAACCGCCGCAGTCTTCAAGCTCTGCAAAGACCTTATCTTCGGGTCTTCCGAACACGACTGCTTTCCTGCCCTTTAAGATCGGATAAAGCCACCGCCAGGAATCACTGTCGTTTGCCGCAACAGCTTCGCTTATTTTCAGGCGGTCAAACAAAGTCAGACCTCTCTTAGCGCTCTTATCAAGGTAACGTTCGTTAATAAGCGCAAGGACAGCGTCCTTTTCCTCATCGGAAAGCACCCTGTATCATATTCCCTTTTCGGCGCAGAAATCTATAAGATCCTCAGTCATGACCTATCCTATCCACCACTCGGGAGTAAGCTCACCCAGCTTCATAATCTGCTCTTTTTCGTAGTCTATCATTATCTCGATATCCTTGTAGCCTTCGGGCATCAGCTGAGTCATCAGCTCACGGCAGGCACCGCATGGCGCACCCTTGCCGGGCATCGGCGGGATGCAGAGCACCTTGTCTATCTCCTGCTCGCCGTTGGTTATCATATTGAATATCGCATTGCGTTCAGCGCATATACCCAGTGATGAGCAGGTATCTATACATACTCCCGTATATATCCTGCCCGACTTCGACAGCACCGCCGCAGAGACCTCGCCGCAGGTGACAAAATCGGATATCTTCCTTGCACCGAGCACAGCCTTTGCCGCTTCGTACATCTCACGCCATATCTTATCCATGATATTTCCTCATACAGTCTTTCTTCCCGAACGAGTCCTTGCCTGCGGCGAACCCATCATATCAGGGATCACCACATTCTCGGGCGGATCAGCCAGCGCAGCTTTAAGCACATCGGTTATCCTCTCAGCGAATACGAATTCAAGGCCTTCCTTGACAGTATCATCGATCTCATCAAGATCACCCTTGTTTTTCGCGGGAACGATCACAGTCTTAACACCAGCCTTGTAAGCCGCCATCGTCTTTTCACGCAGTCCGCCAATGGGCAGAACCTTACCGGTCAGGGTTATCTCACCCGTCATAGCCACATCTGCGCGTACCTTTCTGCCGCTGAGTG
>NZ_CAMHRZ010000335.1 GCF_946187255.1 uncultured Ruminococcus sp. | reverse complement strand
CTTCTCTATCTCCTGCTTTATCTTCTCCGCCCACATATCGTCCTGCGCACCCACAGTGAACACCTTGAAGCCGTAGGTCTTGCCGTTCTGTGCCACGGAGATATCGTCGTCGATATGCAGATCGATGCGGTACTTGCTGGGGTATTTGGAAGGCATACCCTCTGCGTGGTTCGCCTGTACCTCCTTCGCATGGCGCTCACCGTTAACGACACTGTCCAGCTTCACGCCGTAGTGTCTGAACAGCCCGCGGATGTACTTCTCCGAACGGAAAGATGTGGTATATATCCACAGCTCGATGCCCTCACTGCGGATATAGTTCATAAGCTCCACCGCACCTGCGCGGACCCTTTCCTTGTATATGATATTGAAGGGAAAGCGAAGCTCGGGTTCCACTGCGAATTTCTTCTCGGATACGAAAAGCGTATCGTCCAGGTCAAAGGATACTTTCATAAGCCTCCGTCAGTCCCTCGTGAATTCCTTGCGGTACTCGCCGGGAGTTATCTCCTCGTATCTCTTGAAAAGCTCGCAAAGATACCCCGGTGTGCAGAAGCCTGTATCTATGGCTATCTGCTCGATGGGCTTGTCGGTATTTGCAAGGAGCGTCTTCGCCTCGCGGATGCGGCGCTTTGCCACATACTCGGTGGGGCGGCAGTCCAGGGACTTCCTGAAAAGCCTGCATAGGTGCTGTTTGCTCACTCCCGAAGCGTCGCAGAGCTGTTCGAGGGTTATCTTCTCGGGGTAGTTGCGGTTGATATACTCGATAGCCTTTACCAGCGGTCCCGAGGGCTCACTGCTCTCGTACTCGCCTGTGACTACCCTGTAAAAATCGATGAGGAAGTTGTAAAGCATCCCCGAAGCACGGTAGTTGCCGAATATATTGTCGCTGCTGAGGGCGTCATGCATCTTCATGAAGCTCTCTTCCAGCACATCTATGTCACTCAGCTTGAACACACGCGCCTCTGTCATGCCGAATTCCTTGAGCATACGGTCATAGCCGTAGCCCCCTGCGGTTATCCAGTGGGTGTCCCACTCTTCGCCGGTGGTGTAGTACTCATGGGGAACATCTGCGGGCAGGAAAAAGCCCATATTAGGGGATATACGGTAGCTTGCGCCGTTGACGTTCAGCATACCGCCGCCCTTTGTGCAGTAGATTATCTGCGGATAGCGGAAGCCTTCGGGTCTGCTGACATGGGACTGATAGTCGTTCCTGCCGATGGTTATTATATACACCGGCAGCCGCGTTTCGGTGCCGATAATGGGGTAATCATCAAAAATCATTTTCGTAACCTCCAAAGGTTAATATTGTTATATTTATTCTACCACAAATATGCTCTATCGTCAAGCAAAATAAAGCAGTCGTGCAAAATTCCACATTCTCAATAATTGATATTCGGATAAACTGTGCATATTTACAAAAACGCTTTCGGGGAAGAAAAACCTCTTGACAACTTTCCTTGTCAGTGGTATAATACAGACATGACAAGGATAGTTGTCATAAAGGAAAAGAAAGTTGTCATAATGATAATGATGATTGTCAAAACGAAAGGAAGCAAAGACCATGAAAGAGAACACAGCAAACAACACAAAAAAGATCAGCGCACTGGATATAAACAAAGTAAAGATGAAGAAGTTCAATGACCCTAAGTTTACGGCGCTTTTTGAGGATGTGGCAGAGGTAAGGGCAGCGGCGGAAAAGGCTATAGGCAGCAAGGGCGTGTCCTATTGCCTTACTAATAAGGAGAAGCAGTGTATCTGCCTTTACACTTTTGACAAGTCGCTGGATCCCGAGAACAGCAAGCGTTTCAGGCTGACACTGAACTACACATTTGTGGCAAAGGGCTGTGAGAAGCAGGAAGCGGAGTTCGTTGAGTACCTGAAAGCGGAGATACAGGAGATGATCGTGTTCACGGGGGTGAATTCCGTTGACTGGAACGGCGAGATAACCACCGAAAAGGACATCGAAAACAGCAGCTATGCGCCCTACGGCATGAGCGCGGCATCATTCTTCTCACTCGGTGTTGTATTTTTACTGTGCTTTGACAGTATGGATTATTTAGGATACCTTTTTATATTCTTAGGATTTGCATCGATATGCAGCGGTGCGGCGATAAAGATCGGCAAAGACAAGGTAAAGATCAGCAAAGGCAAGATACTCATCGGTGATGACAGTGCCGATGAGGATAAAAACTGATACCGATACTAAGGGAGATACACAATGCAGCTGAGGAACGATCTTAAAGAGGTGCGCATAAGACTTTCGGTCAGTCAGGCGGAGCTGGGCAGGCGCACGGGGCTTTCGCGGGCAACTGTGGGACGTATAGAGCGCGGGGAATGTATGCCGTCCCTGCGCATCGCCATGAAGCTGTCGAAAAAACTGGGCGTGCAGGTGGAGGATATATTCCACCTTGCCAACGGCTGAAAGGCGCAGGGTAATATAAGCGGATAAGGAGTGGTCAAATGCCGCTGTACAATCACTTGAAGGAGATGCGGGCAAGGCTTGGAGTCAATCAGGCAGAAATGGGAAAACTGGCGGGGACCTCGCGGCAGACTATCAGTCAGATAGAGCGCGGGGATTACTCGCCGTCTGTGACATTGGCGCTGAAACTGGCGAAGATATGCTCGGTGAAAGTGGAAGATATATTTGAGTACGAGGAGGACGACAATGAAGAAGCATAAGACGGCGGGGCTGATACTGAAAGCAGTGTCCCTCGCCTGTGCCATGTTCGGCGGGGGATTTGTCGCGGGAAAGCTGATGCGCGGCGTGACGGACGGAAGCGGTCTGAGAGCCTTGTTCAAGGTGGATGCGGAAAAAGCGGGAGTCACGCTGGTGGTGATACAGACGGTGCTGGTGATAGGCGGTCTGCTGACGGCGGCGGTGATATACTGCAAAACAAAAATTGCCGCAGATAAATGGGACGGCGAGGACGAGGATGTGATCGACGGCATCGAGAGGGCGCTGGATATCCCGATAATAATAGCTGCTGCGCTGCTGGTGCTGGATATGGTATTATTTTCCTGCACGGGGTACTTCCTGCTGGAAGCGGGTGACGCGGCGATGGTGCTGTCCACAGTAATGTTCCTTGCAGGCATGGCGGGGATAATGGTGATAAACGAGAAGTGCATATCCCTGGTCAAAAAGCTGAACCCGGAGAAGCAGGGCTCCACCTTTGATATAAAGTTCCGCAAAAAGTGGATGGCGAGCTGTGACGAGGCGCAGAAGCAGATGGTATGGCAGGCGGGCTATGCGGCGTTTCGTGCGGGG
>NZ_CAMHRZ010000334.1 GCF_946187255.1 uncultured Ruminococcus sp. | reverse complement strand
CCCTCGATCCGGATAAACGTTTCTTCCCCTGATTAAAACCGCACTAAATTTTGATTTAGTGCGGTTCAGCTTATTATCCGAAATAGAGCAAAGTTTGCCTGTTTTGTTCCTTCCCTGACATTATCTTCCAAAAACAGCTTTCTCAGAACTTCGGCGGTGCGAATACATAGATCAGATACTGCGTTTTAGTCTCGGGACAGAAGTCGTTATTTATCTGCGGTCCCGTGTAGTTATCAAATCCGTGCCAGGTGCCTGTGCTTTCAAGCCGCCAGTGAGTCCTGTCGTTGTCGCTGTTGTCCGCTTTGTAGCCGAAACCCTGTGAGCCGATCTTCGTCCTGACGTATTCGGGGGTCTTTTCGGTCAGCGAAGCGATACGCTCTCTGACTTCGCCCGCGCTGCTGTATTCTCCCAGATATATCCACATATGATCTGCATAGTATAAGCGGTTGCCGTATTGATCTACCGCAAATCCGACTACTATTGAGCCCACGGGTATAACGGCATTGTCATTACCATAATAATAGTATTTCTGGTCTGCTGTCGATACACCGTTCTTGAGTACCTCCATCGGTACCGTTTCTCCGCCCGATACCCAGTAAGCATCCACCACAGGCTCCAGCTCGTTGCATTTATTCAGCCAGTCACCCGTGTATGCGGGAACATGACCGAACCTTGTCGCATTGTCGTTGACGGAGCCCTGAAGCCCCTCTGTGCCGATACCGAGAGATGCCAGCGAATAATTCACTATGCCCGAACAGTCTATGCCTATATTGAGTATCGCCGTTTCTACGCTTTCATTTCCTTTGGAGAAATCGTAATCCCTGTTCTCGCTGCCGCCCGGTGAGTAATAGCGGAGATTGACTTCCGAAAGCCTCAGCGCTCTTGCGATGATATCATCCTCATCGGGTAACGCCAGCGGATTGACGGTCTTATAGGCATTTGTGCTGCTGCTTATATTCCTTATGCCTTTCACATGAGCCGCAATTATGGATATATCCGTTGCATTGATGGCACCGTCCCTGTTTACGTCGGCTGCCCATCTTTCGGTGTCCGGTACAAGTATATCCTCATTGCTGCCGTCCAGCGGTTTCAAACCCTTTACATGAGCCGCCAGCAATACGATATCCGATGTTTCTATGGTGCCGCTGTTGTTGAGGTCGCCTTTTTGGGTAAAGCCATCCGCTCCCGCACCGACCGTCAGCGTGCTTCCCAGTATGGTCAGAGCCGCCAGTGAGGATATTATCTTTCTGAGTTTAGACATATTATCATTTCCTTTCTTTTCTTAAACGATTTCGTTTCAAACGTTGTAATTAATATTATAGTAGAAATTTACAGTTTTGTCAAGAACTGCCACAATTGCGCACCTGCATCGCCCCCACAACTTCCCTGCTGATATCACAAAATTATGAACACAGTGTTATCTCTGCATAAAAAAGCACAGGAGGACCGTAGTCCTCCTGCACGATCGTATATTATTATGCAGTCACAAGGCAGGCGTTCAGCTTTGCGAGAATATCTGCCTTTTTGTAGCCTTTTCCTATAAATACCAGCTGATTGATGCGGTCGCCGTAGGTGTCGTCCCAGTCGTCTTTGAGGTCGGGATAATTCTCGAACATAACGTCCAGTTCCTCCTGCGGACAGGAAGCCAGCCACTCGTTGAGCTCGGTAACGCTGGCATTTCTGCCTGCCTGCTCAAACAGCTGGATGTGTACGTCATCATCCGCGAACCACATATAGCCCTTTGTACGGATGAGCTCTGTGGGGTACTCGTCCACCAGTGCCATGAATTTTTCACGGTCAAAGGGGCGAACTTCCTCAAACACAAAGGAAGTTATGCCGTACTCGTCCATACACGCTTCCTTGTCGGTGGGCTCGTTGGTGTAAAGGGCACGCTGTACCGAGGATGAAGCCAGCACGCTGTGATAGTCAAACTCTCTGCCGTGAAGTATCTTGTCCGTATCCACTTCGCTGTTGACGGCGGGTATTATCTCCGCTTCCGACTGGATATCACGGATAGCCTTTGTAACTTCCTCCACCTGCTTCTCGCACAGCAGGTCGGTCTTGTTGAGTATCACCAGGTCGCAGAACTCTATCTGGTCGATGATGAGGTTGATTATATCTCCCTCTTCGGTGTCGTTCTCCATTGATATCTCACGCAGGAACTCATTGTAGATGCGGTCTGCATCCACCACAGATACCACCGAGCTGAGATACACATTGGTATCGGGGTTATCCTCTGTATAGATCACGAATGAAGCCGCAATATTCGAGGGTTCGCTGATGCCCGACGCTTCAACGAACACAGCTTCGATATCGGGAAGCTGTGAAATGCGCTCGATCTCTGCGATGAACTCATCCCGCAGAGTACAGCAGATACAGCCGTTCTGCAGTTCCACCATTTCCACCGAAGATACACGGTCGCGGTTCTTGTTCAGCAGTGCGGCATCTATATTGACACTTCCCATGTCGTTTACGATAAGTGCTATCTTGCGCTGTTCCTGTTTCAGCAGGTTCTGCATCAGAGTGGTCTTGCCCGAACCGAGATAGCCTGTGATAAGTATAACGGGTATTTTCTTGCTGTTCATACTGCACCTCATTTCATTACGCCTGCGAGAACGTCATAGTTCTTCTGCATGATGGATATATAGCTTGCGCCCTTTGAGATATCGTCATTTGATACCGACTGGAGAGAGTTCAGCTCAACGATCTCCACATCCTTGCCCGAAGTGCTGATGATGGTGTTCGCAATGCCCTTGTCAGAGTTTTCCAGTGTGAATATAGCCTTGCAGTCAAGCTCCTTGATCTTATCCGAAAGGAATGCTATCGTCTCGAAGCTGGCTTCTGTTTCGGCGGAACAGCCGATGAATGCGGCGTAGTAATCAAGACCGTAGTCGTCAACGAAATAGCGGAAGGGGAATCTGTCACCGAACACCAGTGTCTTTGCAGAAGATGCGTCAACAAGTGCCTGGAAATCATTGTCCAGCGCATCCAGCTTTGAAACGTAGCTGTCAAGGTTTGCCTTGTAGTCTGCGGCGTTGTCGGGGTCAACAGCTTCCAGGTTCTGCTCTATCTCCGCACACAGCACCTTTGCGTTTTTCAGCGACAGCCAGACGTGCTCGTCATATTCTTCCTCGCCCTCTTCGTGTTCGTGGTCGTGATCGTGATCGCTTTTGCCCTTGCCGTGACCTTCCAGCATTTCCAGCGCTCCCTCACCGTCGAGATCTGCGGGCAGGAAGAAAGGATTGTACTTGAAGTTCTCCTTTG
>NZ_CAMHRZ010000333.1 GCF_946187255.1 uncultured Ruminococcus sp. | reverse complement strand
AGCTGCTGGATGAACTGGGTCTGTCCGCTGAAAAGATAGCCGAAAAGGTCGAGGAACTTGTAAACGATGAGACTTGATGTTTATCTGACGGAAAAAGCATTTGCCCAAAGCCGTGAACGCGCAAAGCTGCTTATAAAGTCGGGGTGCGTAAAGGTGGACGGCAAAGTTTGTAAAAAGCCTGCCGCCGAGATCGGTGAGACTGCATCGGTGGAAGTCGATGACAGCGGCACGGAGTATGTGGGCAGAGGCATTTTCAAGCTGGAGACTGCCTTTCAAGCATTTTCACTTGACGTTAATGATGAGGTCTGTGCCGACATCGGTGCATCTACAGGCGGCTTTACGGAGTGCTTGCTGAAACGCGGCGCAAGACTTGTCTACGCTGTGGATGTAGGTCACGGTCAGCTTGATAAAAAGCTGGCAGATGATGAGCGTGTAGTTAATATGGAAGGCGTCAACGCAAGGTACTTGACATCATCCGATTTTCCCGAAACACCGCAATTTATCAGTGTCGATCTTTCTTTCATATCTCTTTCACTGGTCATGCCCGCACTGGTGGGGTGCCTTGAAAATAAAGGAAGAATGGCAGTGCTTATCAAGCCGCAGTTTGAAGCAGGAAAAACGGCGCTGAACAAAAAAGGCATCGTAAAGGGCAAGAAAGACCATATCCGTGTACTGAAAGATATGATCGGTATGTTTGAAAGCTGCGGGCTTTCGGTGAGAGGTATAGTACCTTCGAGCATAAAAGGCGGGGACGGCAACAGGGAGTATCTTGCATATCTCGTGAAGAGCGAACAGCAGTCTTCCGTTTCGATAGATATCAAAAAGCTGGTAGAACAGGCATTTTTTGAGGGTGAGTAAAATGAAAGTATTTTTGTATCCCAATCTCAGCAAAAACAATTGCGCAGAATATACTGCCGAAGCGTGCGAGGTGCTGAAAAGCTGCGGCATCGAGTACAGTGTGAGCGAGAAGCATCGTGACGTTCTGGGGAATATCGAGGGTATGATATTCGGTCATACCGAAGAATGTATGGACAGTGCGGATATCATTATCGCCATTGGCGGTGATGGCACTATCCTCAAATGCGCAGGCAGAGCTTCACGGTTAAAGACCCCTATACTCGGTATAAACTGCGGCAGACTGGGCTTTATGGCTTCGCTGGAGCATTCTCAGCTGCATCTCCTTAAACACCTGAAAGACGGCGATTACACCATCAGCAGGCGCATGATGCTGAAAGCTTCCGCCAGCGGCGATGACAGCATTTATACTGCGCTGAATGATGTGGTCATATCCCGTTCCGATGACTGCAAGATATCCGATTTTGAAGTATTCAAGGACGGTCATCTGGTATCCAATCTCAGGGCTAACGGTGTGATATTCTCCACTGCCACAGGTGCTTCGGCTTATTCCATGTCAGCGGGCGGACCGCTTATAGAGCCCGAGATGCAGTGCATCGAATTTACGCAGATATGCCCCCACTCCCTGTTTGCAAGATCTATGATCTTTTCGGCAGACAGCGAGATCAAGGTGAAATGCCACACTTCGGATAACGCCCATGTTCATCTCAATGTGGACGGCAATATAGTGTACAGGCTGTCTGACGGCGATGATATATGCATATCACGCGCCGATGAATGCCTTGATATCATCGATATAAGCGGAGGCAGCTTCTTCTCGTCGGTCAACAGCAAGCTGATGAGACCTCTAAAGGATACGGAGGTATGATCAATGAAAACTAACAGGCATGAGCTTATCCTTCAGCTGGTTCAGAGCAGGGTGATAGATACTCAGGAAAGTCTCAGAGCAGCGCTGGAAGAGAACGGTATGATCGTTACTCAGGCAACTCTTTCCAGGGATATCAAGGAGCTTTCGCTCATAAAAGTAAGCGATGAGATGGGCAATAACCGCTATGCCGTGCCGCGTTTAAGCAGGGAAGGGCTTAGCCGAAATAACAGTGAGACTCTGGGGCTGCTGCATTCAGCGGTGGTGTGTGTCGATCATGCCATGAATACTGTTGTCATAAAATGCCATGTGGGTATGGCGCAGGCTGTATGTGCAAAGCTGGACAGCACGGATATCGAAAATTCCGTCGGTACTATCGCTGGGGATGATACCATATTCATGCTCATGCGTACCCAGAAGGACGCTGAAAGGCTTGTTCGTGAGCTTAATACAATTTTGTACAGCAAGGATGTAAAATAAATGTTGAGTGAGCTATATATCGAAAATCTTGCAGTTATTGAGAAGGCATCCATCGAATTCACAGGCAGTCTTAATGCCTTTACAGGTGAAACGGGTGCAGGTAAATCTATCCTTATCAATGGGATAAACGCTATTCTCGGGCAGCGTGTCACAAAGGATATCGTGCGCACAGGTGCTGATAAGGCAGTAATTTCGGGACTTTTCACCGATATTGACGGTGAGGTGCTGGGACAGCTGAGCGAGATGGGCATAGAGTGCGATGAGGGACAGCTGTTCCTGACGAGAGAGATACGTTCCGACGGTGGAAGCGTTGCAAGGATAAATCAGCGGGCTGTGAATATATCTCTTTTGCGGGATGTGGGTGCGCTTCTGGTGAATATACACGGGCAGCATGACAATCAGATACTGATGGCGCCCGAAAGGCATATAGATATACTTGACAGCTATGCGGATTCAGAAGAACTGATCGCTGATTACCGCAGTTCCTTCCATGAATTGCAGGATATCGCAAAGAGGATCAATAAGCTGAACAGAGAAAAGGATATCAAAGAGTTCAGGATAGCTGAATTGCAGGATATCATCGCTGAGATACGCGCACTTGATATCACAGATGCCGATGAAGAAAAGCAGATAGCTGCGGAGCTGGAGATCTCAAAAAATGCTGTAGCCATCTCGGAGGCTGTATACGCAGTGGAGATGATGATATCGGGCGACGATGAGACTGAGGGAATTTCCGAAAGCGTATCCGAGTGTTCAGATAAACTTGACCGATTCACGGATATCATGAGCGAGCTCTCGCCTTTGTACGAAAGACTGAGTTCTGCCGCCATTGAGCTTGACGACATAGCCCGCGAGTTAGGTTCGCTGCTTGATAGTCTCGATGTTGACCCCAAGCGCTTTGACTGGCTCAATCAGCGTTCGGATGATCTGAGGAAGATATGCAAAAAGTACGGTCCCGAGCTGAGCGATGTTATGGCGACGCTGGAAAGATCTGAGGAGGAGCTGGCACAGCTGACAGGTTCGGAGCAGAGCATCAAGGAGCTTGCTTGGCATTTGATTAAGGAACAGCTTGT
>NZ_CAMHRZ010000332.1 GCF_946187255.1 uncultured Ruminococcus sp. | reverse complement strand
CTATCCTAAGAACTGCCCACTCACGCCCCTGCCAACAATTATGAATTATGAATTATGAATTATGAATTACAAAAGCGGGAGCAATTTGCATCCCGCTTTGTCTTTACCCGAACTTCATCTGCTCGCCATTTACCGTTATCATGTACCTGCCCTCTGTCAGGGAGAATTTATCCCCCGCTGCCAAAGTCAAGCCGCCACGCGCTGTGCTCAGTTCTATCACAATGTCCACACTGCCGCAGGTGAGGGAGGCTTTTCCCTTTGCGCCGCAGAATACATAGGCATCCTGCCCGCCTGCCGAAACTTCCATGTGCATACTTTTCAATGTGACTTCACTGTCGTTATTAAGGGAACCCAGCACCGTCATGGCATCCGATCTTACATCAGAGATGAAATTGGAATTTTGTACCAATACACTGCTCTTTCCGTCCACCGAGCCGATGCAGGTGGTCTGCTTGCCGCTGAGTGCTGTCTTGAAACTCATGCCCTGAAGATCTACCTTTGCATTACCATTGACACTGCCTATTATCGCGCCCTTTGAGGTGGTCATGCTGGTCTCTATGCCGCAGTTGCTGATATCAAGGGTGGTGTCCCCTTCAAGAGTGCCGATGCACACGCCCTGACTGCAATTCAGCTTTATCTTGAATATCCCCTGCTGTATGTCTATCTTTCCGCCCAGGTGCGAGCCGATGGCTACGCCCACATCTCCGTAGGCGCTGATGATGTACTCAACGTTTGCCAGGAAAGTCAGCTTGCCGTGACGCATATTATGGTATGAGCCGATGCCGAAGAAATAGTTGTCATCCACATCGATAGCCAGCACGCCCGCGCCCGTGAAGGTGATCTCCGAGCTTTCGGGGACGTAGATGCCGCCCTTGTGAAGCATACATTCACCGAATATGAACAGTTCCACCACGCAGTCCTCTCCCAGTATGATACTGGGACGCAGTTTGGTGTTGGAAAGGTGTGCGCTCTCCAGTGCGATCTTTCCGTGAAAGCCGCTGTCAACTTCGATATGTATGCGGGAATCCAGCGAGGGACTGCCCACAATGGTGACCTCGCACTTTTCATCCTCATCACAGCAGGCAACGCGCACGCATTTATAGCCGTGTCTTTTCAGCTTGTCAAGGGATACTCTCTCCGTACCTCTCACAGTGTAGACATGGGTCTCCTTGCCGTCAACACGCTCCAGCGAATAGCGGCGTATCTCCTGCTTGATCTTGTAGGGTATGGAAGTTATCAGCTCGGGGGCGGGTCTTGCGGTGTAGAAGCCCTGTATCAGGTCAACGCCCATGAGTATGACTGTCTTCAGCTCCATCTCGTTCTCAACGCCCTCAGCCAGTGCCAGGATACGGTTATCGTGGCAGAACTCGATTATCTCGCGGACAAAATGGCGCTTTTTGGGGTTGTTGTTTATGGCGCTCAGCAGTGAGCGGTCTATCTTCACGAAGTTGGGGGTATACCTCAGCAGGTTCCTCACGTTTGAATAGCCCGTACCGTAGTCGTCTACCGCGATCTTGATATCCATACTGCTGTACCTGTCTTTCAGTACATCCAGCTGGGCATCATCGGCTTCGGTGCTTTCGGTGAGTTCAACAACGGTGATATCCGCATTCTGTTTCAGCATCTCGTTTATGTAGGTGAAATCCGCTTCATCCAGCTTGACATCGGGGATGCTGTTTATGAACACTGCGCGTCCGCCCAGGTTTTCCCTTTCGCGGGCGACTATCTCCAGCACGTTCATGAAGGTAAGGCGCTCGATATCCGCCAGCCTGTCGTTTATGGCGGCATACTTTATTATCTCATTGGGAGTTATACCGGGGTCAGCCGCCGAACGCATCAGCGCTTCGTAGGAATATATCTCGCCGTCCCATGCGGTGACGATGGGCTGGAAGTAGTATTTCAGCAGGTTGTTGTCGATGATCTCCTCGACCTTTTGCAGTTCAGCCTTTTCTTCATCGGTAAGGCAGGCGATGCGTCTTGCACGGACAGCGTCCCTGTTCTCCTTATCTATAAGGAGCATCCTGCCGCCCAGTTTATACAGCGCAGTTTTCATCTCGGAGATATCCTTGTCTCCGAGGAAAGGCATAGTTTCTTCAATGACAGCGGCAAGTGCGTCCTCAGTGTCCGCCCTTGACATTTTTTCAAAAAGCCGCGCCAAAATTCGTATATCCTTTTTGTTCACCACATTACCTCCCGCCGCCGTACAGTGCGGAAGTTCCCGCACAGGCATTGATAAAAACACTGTTTATACTATTTTAACAGAACTTTCGCCGCTTTTCAATAAGATTTTATGAATTTTAGTTTTATACTAAACGAATTTTATATTTTGGGGTTCAAAGCATGACAATAAACGGTCAGCGGGAAGATCTCCCGCACCGCAGGGGGAAAAGTCCGTCCGTAATTACAGACAGTTGTATTTCAAAGCCTTTATTTTTCGGGAATTTCTTTACAATTTGTCAAATATTCGGGACAGATTATCGCCAAAATTTTTTGACCTGACCGACGGCATTTGTTTAAATTAACAAAAATCGGATATATTACTTGACGGGGGGAAATATTTGTGCTACAATACTCAAACAAAAGGAAGATAAGATCAGATGATACGGTATGAAGGTGAGATACCGCGACCCGAGAGAGAGAGAAAAAGGTGTGAAAAGGAGATATGTATTATGAACAGAAACGAGGTAATGATGAAGCATCCGGGTGTTGACCCGAGCTGTTTCAGACGCGGAAAACTGCGTATCCACGCGGACAAGACAGACGAACTGAGAGGTATAACGGAGATCTACATGAAGGCGCTGAACGAGAACGGCGCGTGGGATCTGGCGACCAAGAGCCTTGAAAAGAGCAAGGTGCTGATCGTGGATTTCAAGTACAACGGCACGATAGCGTTCCTGCATGAGATATCCAAGCTGCGCTTCCCTGCGAGGTACAGTGTCAGCACCGAATGGGACATCTAGGCGCACTGAAAATTGCGCGTGTCTAAAAAAGCGTAGCAAAGGGCGATCATAGCAATGGTCGTCCTTGTTTTTTGGTGGTATGCGCTTTACATTTCGGGGGAGATATGCTATACTGTTCTTCGGAGCGCGGGAAGACTATGTACATTTTGTGTTTTAGTCAAAACATACAGCATTTATTTTACGCATTTCGGTACAAATTATTACCCCATATTCACAGCGTTTTAAGGATATATGAACTGCGGACTTTCTGCACAGTTCAGGGTATGGGGCTTTGACGAAGATATACAAAGTAATGTAAGATATTTCCAGCAATATTCCTTTATAAGATAATATATTTACATTAT
>NZ_CAMHRZ010000331.1 GCF_946187255.1 uncultured Ruminococcus sp. | reverse complement strand
GCCTCCTATGGAGCTCTACGAGTTCTATAATCTGGGTCTGGGCGAGCCTTTCCCTGTATCGTCGGTACACGGTCACGGCACCGGCGATATGCTGGACGAGGTGCTGAAATACCTGCCCGAAGTTACCGAAGATGAGGGCGACGAGGAAGCTGTCAAGGTGGCAGTGATAGGAAAGCCGAATGTGGGCAAATCTTCGCTGATAAACCGTATATGCGGTGAGGAAAGAGTGATAGTATCCGATATTGCAGGCACCACCCGCGATGCTACCGATACCGATATCGAAAATGAGTTCGGTAAGTTCGTGTTCATCGATACCGCAGGCATCAGGCGTAAGTCAAAGGTGCTGGAAAGTGTCGAGAAATACTCTGTACTCAGGGCTTATATGGCAGTGGACAGGGCTGATGTTGCTGTCATCGTGATAGATGCTACCGTTGGTTTTACCGAGCAGGACAGCAAGGTGGCAGGCTACGCTCACGAAAAGGGCAAGGCTTGCGTTGTGGCTGTCAATAAATGGGATGCTCTTGAAAAAGACGGCAAGACCATGAACGAATTCCGCAAAAAGCTGGAGGATGATTTCAGCTTCATGAGCTATGTGCCGTTTGTTTTCGTTTCGGCTAAGACGGGTCTGCGTGTGGACAAGCTGTTTGAGATGATACGTTACGTCAAGGAGAAAAACTCCATCCGTATCGCCACAGGTAAGCTGAACGAGGTGCTCGCTTACGCGACTCAGCGTGTTCAGCCGCCTTCCGATAAGGGCAGGAGACTGAAGATATACTACATGACGCAGGTATCCACAAACCCGCCCACATTCGTATTCTTTGTCAACAGGGCGGAGCTTTTCCACTTCTCCTACCAGCGCTATATCGAAAACCAGATACGCGAGACATTTTCGCTTGACGGCACACCTGTCGTTTTCAAGATAAGAGAGCGCGACAGAGATGACGTAAATTGACCGACAGGAGCTAATTTGTATATGAAAGATGTATTGGCAATAATATTTACAGTTGTATTTTCGTATCTGTTCGGCAGCCTTAATTCTGCCATCATTGTATGCAGGCTCTGGAAAAAGCAGGATATCCGTGATTACGGCAGCAAGAACGCCGGTCTGACAAACGTGCTTCGCGTATACGGCAAGGGGCCTGCGCTGGCAACGCTTCTGTGCGACCTGGCAAAGGGCGTTATCGCAGTCGTGGTGTGCAGAGTTATAGTGCATAAGGTGATGGGCGTTGAGTTCTTCGATGATCCCCGCTTTATCGGTTATCTTGCGGGATTGTTCGTGATGCTGGGTCACTGTTTTCCTGTGTTCTACGGCTTTCACGGAGGAAAAGGCGTACTGCTTGCCGCAACCACACTGCTGGCGATAGACCCGCTGACCTGTGTGTGCGCACTGGCGGTCTTCGGGATACTGCTTGCAGCGACGAAATATGTCTCTGTCGGTTCGATATTTGCATCGATAGCTTATCCCACGTTCACGTTCATATTGCAGAATTTTGTGTATAAGAGCAGCTGTGCCGTTATCCCAAATACCATAATGGGCGTCCTTATATGTATACTTATCATATCTCTGCATCATGCGAATATCAAAAGGCTCCTCAACGGCACCGAAAACAAATTCGGGCAGAAGAAAAAGGAAGAAACGTAAAATTCTCCCTTTTAACACACAGCTGTCACGCTGAGGGGTTATCATCTATATCATAAATACCTGTTCTGCTGGATCTTATCAACCTATCACGCAGCAGAACAGACGAGGAGGGTCAATAATGGCTAATATCACAATTTTAGGTTCCGGCGGATTTGGTCTTTCGCTTGCCATCATGTGCGATAATGCGGGACATGATGTAACTGTATGGAGCAAATTTCAGGACGAGATCGATACCATCAACAGAACAGGCGAGCTGAAAAGCAAGCTGCCGGGAGTCTTTGTAAACAAGTCCATCAAGCTGACGACAGATATTTCGGCTGCAAAGGGAAAGGATATCGTCATTATCGGCATACCCTCAAACTTTGTGAGAAGTGTCTGCGAGGAGGCGGCACCTTTTATCGACAAGGATACGATAATCGTAAATACCGCAAAGGGTCTTGAAGCAGGCAGCCTTAAAACCATGACACAGGTGGAAAAGGAGTGTTTCCCTGACAATACCGTTGCTTTGCTTACGGGTCCCTCTCATGCGGAAGAGGTGGCAAGGGGCATACCCACAACTGTATGTACCGCCTGCGAAAACAGGGAAGCTGCGGGCTTTATACAGCAGACTCTCTCAAACAATACATTCAGAGTATATGTTAATGACGATGTTATCGGCTGTGAGATAGGCGGTTCGCTCAAAAACGTCATCGCGCTGGCGGCAGGTGTGTGCGATGGTCTGGGAATGGGAGATAATACCAAAGCAGCCCTCATGACACGCGGCATCCGCGAGATAGCAAGGCTCGGTATAGCGATGGGCGCAAAGACCGAGACTTTTGCGGGACTCAGCGGTATAGGCGATCTGATAGTTACCTGCTGCTCGATGCACAGCCGCAACAGACGTGCGGGAATACTTATCGGGCAGGGCGTTGAACCCACGGAAGCCGTAAGACAGGTGGGCACTGTAGAAGGATATACCTGCACCAAGAACGCCTATGAGCTGGCAAACAAGATGGGCATAGAGATGCCTATTACAGAAGAACTCGCAAAGGTGCTGTTTGAAGGTTCGCCTGTCGGTGAGAGCATAAATAAGCTCATGGGCAGACCTTCAAAGAACGAGACCGAGAGCCAGTTCCTGAGCTGACGGAGGTGCGTGATGCTAAAAAAGTATAATCTCCATACCGACGAAAAGGGGCTTTACAATATCACCAGCTATGTCAGGCAGGCACTCAACGAATCGGGAGTTGAAAGCGGTATCGCCGTGATATTCTGCCCCCACACCACAGCGGCGATAACCATCAACGAGAACGCCGACCCAGATGTACAGACCGATCTGCTCTATGCGCTGGATATAACTTATCCAGACAGACCGCAGTTCAGGCACATGGAAGGCAACTCGGCGGCACATCTGAGGTCCAGCTGTATCGGCGCTTCGGAAACGGTCATAATTGAGGATGGCTCGCTGCTGCTGGGTACCTGGCAGGGTATCTATTTTGCCGAATTCGACGGTCCCAGACTGAGAACATTCTATGTGAAGATAGTCAAGGGATAAAGCTTTACATATCTTAAAATGCGATAGGATATAACGACTGCGGAGAATGACGAAAAATCTCCGCAGTTTTTTTCTAAGAAATTTGTGAAAAGACTTTACAAGAGAAGAAAAATATAGTATAATTTTAGTGTGAGTAATTGTACGTGTTCGTGCAAATGAATTATTAAGGAG
>NZ_CAMHRZ010000330.1 GCF_946187255.1 uncultured Ruminococcus sp. | reverse complement strand
AAGGTATGCGCCCCAGCTGATCTCGATCTTGTAGGGTTTCCCGAATGTATCATTGTACGTCGATGTCAGCTCTGTCAGGCTTGTGATGAAATGCGTCAGCTTTTCTTCGGAATAGTCTGCGGCGTATATATAAAACTCATCTCCGCCCGCACGTCCCGCTATCTCGCCGTTGACACAGCATTCGATTATCATGTCCGCCAGCGCTTTTATCGCGTTGTCGCCCTCAAAATGCCCGTGCTGGTCGTTGATGCGTTTCAGTCCGTCCATATCTATGACCATTGTGCATACCGTGTGCGTGCCGTTCAATTCCTGCAATGAGCGTTGGGAGTTTTCCTCAAAGCCGCGCCTGTTCAGCATACCCGTCAGACCGTCGCTGATGCTGAGTTCTTCGAGCCTGGTTATCAGCTTTTGTATGCGGTCGTTTTTCAGCAGAGTTTCCAGCTGCATCGAAAGTATCATCAGCCACATATTGTAAAACTCATTGAAGATGTCGTACCCCGTCATCTCTATCAGCGCATACCCGAAGGCTCTTTCCGCGCAGTGTACGCTCATGAGGAAATAGAAATGCGGCTTCTCGGAGGTCGTCTGCGGTACTATCTCACTGCCGTCCACAGGCATTTCGGGGCGGATGTACTGACCTTCCTTGTCGATCCATATCGCAGGCACGAAGTACCCCGATGGTGCCGTATAATTGCTGTGGCAGGATGGATTGCCGCTCCTGTCACAGTGGAGCATTACAAAAAGCGAGGAGTACTCCCCGATATTGACTACGCCCTGACGGAATACTTCCTCAGTGAACAGCTTTTGCAGCTTGTCGAGATCGTCCGCCTGGTTGAGGGAAAGTATCGAGGACTCGGTGCCGTAGATGTTATAACTCATCTCGCGGGTCAGCTCGTAAGCGGCGTTGTTGTTCAGCGCTTCACTGCGGTAATCAAGAGGCTGACAGCCGCAGGAATGGGTATATATCGGGGCGGGCAGTATATGCAGCGAGCTGCTGTCGGGGTTCCCGCCGTTGCTTATATCGATTATCAGCTGCAGGGACTTTTTCGCGATGTCATACCTCTCTCTGGTGGCGGAGGTTATGTGCGGGATGCACTCTTTGCCCTCCAGCGTGCCGTCAAAGCCCGATATTGCGATATCGTCGGGCACGGATATCCCCCGTTCCCTGAAAGCCTTTACCAGCGCCACCGCCATGAAATCATTGGCGCATACTATAGCTTCGGGGCGTTCGGGCAGAGACAGAAAATAGTCCGCAGCTTCCTCGCCCTTGTTGAACCAGAAATCCCCCTCGAATATGCCCACACCGTCCTCGGGAAGTCCTCTGGATAACATGACCTCGCGGAACTTTTTCAGGCGCACCTGCGCATCGGGGTGGGTGAGATAGCCCGACATGAAACCTATCTTCGTGAAATGGTGTACATCAAGGAAGTGCTTTGTGAGTATGGCGATGCCCTCCGCATCGTTGAAATCCACATTGTAAAAGCCCTCAACATAGCTGCTGATGGATACCACAGGCACATTGCATGAATGCAGCCTGCGGATTATATCATCGCGGACGTTGTCCATCGTGTATCCTTCGCCGTCAAAGATGATGCCCGAATAGCAGCTGAGATCCACATAATTGAATATATCCGCCTCATGCAAGCCGTAGGTGGGATTTTTGTTGCCGATCTTTCCCAGTGAATGGAGATAGACCAGATTGACACCCAGTTCCTCTGCCGCCTTGCTGAAAGCGGCACAAAGTCCTCTGCGGTAGCGGCTGGTAAAGGTCGATCCGAACACGGCTATCGTTTTCAGTGAGTTTATCACGGTATTGCCCACCTCCCTTGAAAGAACTTTGTAGATATTTTACCATATTGTACCACGAATTGTCAAGAGTTATTATATCAATTCTATAAATATTAAAACTGCATACGAAACGTTGCGGATAAACGGCGGCAAAAAACGAACGCGGCAGCAAAGGAGCGTTTTTACGCTTCAAACGCTGCCCTTTGCGTTTTTGTTGACTTTTTATGTACTATGTGGTATAATTAATAAGTATGCAATTATTTAAATAAGTGTACCTTTTTTCGCGGGAATATACCATACAAGCCCGTGAGTTATACGGTAAAAGATACCGATAAATAAAAAAGGTATCCGTATACCATACGGATACCTCTAATCCCGCAGGCGGGATCGAACCGCCGATTCCATCTTGAGGGGATGGCGTCCTTCCACTAGACTATGCGGGGGTCGGGCTGCAAGCAGCTTCTCCTCCGTGGCGGGGAGGGGTTTTGATATAAACTACCGATGGTGTTATTATACCATGCATGACCGTGATTGTCAAGGAGCTTACCATGAGAATGTGTCTGATGTGCCGCAGGCGGATAATAGACTATTACGGGCTTTGTCCCGACTGCCGCAATATAAATGCCGAGATGCGCAGTATGTCCTGCGATCTCATCGGGTGTACTGCTCTTGTGACGGGCGGCAGGATCAAAATAGGCTTTGCGCTGTGTATGAGACTGCTGCGGCAGGGCGCAAGGGTCATCGCTGTCACGCGGTACCCGAATACTGCGATGGAGAACTATATGCAGCAGCCCGATTACGCCGAATTTGCCGACAGGCTCACAGTCATCGGCTTTGACCTGATGCGTGTTGACCGCATACATGAGCTTATCGCACAGGTGGAGCAGCTTTGCGGCGGCAAGCTGGATATACTGATAAACAACGCCGCACAGACGGTAAAAAAGGCGAACAGCTATTATGCGGAACTTACTGCCCACGAACAGTCACTGCTGCCCTGCGGCGGAGTCGTGCCGCTGGCAGTGCCCGAGACTTCGTTTTCCATAATGCCAAGCATAGCTTCTGCCGACCACGGCGAGACAGAACTTGACAATTCATGGGTGCGCAAGCCCGAAGAGATATCTCCGCAGGAACTGCTGGAGGTGCAGCTGATAAACGTCACCGCGCCCTTTATGCTGACCAACGGACTGCGGCACTGTCTTGCTAATGGCAATTCCCGCAATCGGTTCGTTATCAACGTAAGTTCGGTGGAGGGGCGCTTCAGCACAAAGCAGAAGCTGGCAAGGCACGTTCACACCAACATGGCAAAGGCGTCGCTGAATATGATGACTCATTCGATAGCATCGGATTTTGAACGGGATGATATATATGTATACTCCTGTGATCCCGGTTGGGTGTCGAACCAGTTCCCGCCGGGATATGAGATAAGCAAGGACTTTGAGCCCTACCTGACCTATGATGACGGCGCAGCAAGGGTGCTCTACCCGATAACGCTGCACCTTGACGACCCGAAGATCAAGGACAGCGGCTCATTCTACAAGGATTACCACACGATAGATTACTGAC
>NZ_CAMHRZ010000329.1 GCF_946187255.1 uncultured Ruminococcus sp. | reverse complement strand
AGCTCAACGGCGATAGCTCGTTGAGCGGTTGACAATCAGCTTTGCTGATTGTGCGCAGTCCAAAACGATAAAAGCAGGAAGTACCCGTGATAGGGTCAGCGGCAGATCGTTTGCTCCCGAAAGCACCACAGAGTGCGTGGGCAGTGTCGCCACTCGTTCCTCGTGTCGAGAGATCAACGAGCTATCGCCGTTGATCTCGGCGCGGGCGGTCGTTGTACACGGATAGAAAGAGCGGGCAGTCAGCATTTCGCATACGCGCGAAATTTGTGACCGCCCGCTTTATTAGGTCGTAAGATTGTCGTTCTATTTAGTACATGGTTTCCGCACCTATTTGTAGTGGCGGTTTGCTGTTCTCTTATTGTTTGTGATACATTTTGGTTTTGCACCTTGGTGATTGAGGGCTCTGCCCTCAAACTCCCGCAAGCCTGCTAGCGCGAGGCTTGACCGCGCGCTTTGGTTCGCGGCTTAGTTTTGCTTTAGGCGCTTGTTTGCTTCCGCGCCTTTTATACCTTTACCTCTTTTACTTCCTTATCCATGCTCCTCATCTCATGCACAATGAAAAACATTACAACGATAAACGCCGTAAGATCCGAAACAGGCGCTGCCGCCATTATCCCGTTGATGCCAAAGAAATACGCAAATGCTACCACCAGCGGTATCAGGAATAGTACCTGTCTTGTCAGCGACAGCACCGCACCCTTTATCGGCTTGCCTATCGCCGCAAAAAAGTTCGAGGAGATCATCTGTATGCCCGTCAGCGGCAGCAGCAAAAGGTATGTCCTCATGAACTTCACCGCAAAATCAAAGTACAGCTTCTGCTCTCCCTCCGCTGAACCGAATATCGACAGCACTTGTCGAGGAAATATCTGGAATACCGCGAATGCCGTGACAGTTACCGCAAGCTCGCACTTTATCGCCAGCCTGTACACCGCCTTTACTCGGTCATACTGCTTTGCGCCGTAGTTGAAGCCCACTATCGGCTGCATACCCTGCAATATACCAATGATGATCGCCAGCACGATGGAATTGACTTTCATTACTATGCCGCTGGCGGAAAGCGGTATGGATGAGCCGTACACCGACAGTTCGCCGTACTTGACCAGCGAACGGTTAAGCACTATCTGCACCAGCGTAAGTGCCACCTGAGTGAGCCCGTTGCTCATACCCATCACGGCGGTTGACCACATCTGGTGGAGAGGAGCGCGGAAATGCTGCCGCCTTAGAGTACAGCGCTTCATTTTCCTTATGTAAAGGAAAGCGTAGGTGCAGGACACCGCTTGTCCGATGATGGTAGCCCAGGCAGCACCCGCCATGCCCCAGTGGAACACGAATATGAACAGCGGGTCAAGTACCGTATTTATCACCGCACCGATTATCATGGTTATCATGGAATAACGCGGACTGCCGTCAGCCCTTGCGATGTTGCTCATGCCGCTCATTATCACTATGAAAGGCATACCTATCGCCGTGATGCGGGTATACTCCACCGCGTAGGGCATGACTTCTGCGGTGGCACCGAAGGCTGTAAGCATGGGTACTAAAAATATCTCGGTGAACACTGCCAGCAGCACGCCGGCACCTGCCATCATGCATATACCGCAGCCAATGGTCTTTGCGGCTTCCTCATCTTCCCCCTTGCCAAGATACAGCGAATACCTGGACGCTGTGCCTATACCTATAGTCAGGGTGATCGCCATACATATCGTAGTCAGCGGGAACGCGGCATTTGTCGCGCCGTTTCCCAGATAGCTCACGCCGCGCCCTATGAACACCTGGTCTATCACGTTATACAGTGAGCTGACCAGCATGGCGACCACGCTGGGTACCGCGAATTTTGTCAGCAGTGAGCTTATACTTTCATAACCGAGCGGATTGGTGGTTTTATTATCTGTCAAATTCCTTACCTCTTTTTATCCCTGTAAATATCTGTATACTATAACAACAGGATATATTATACCCCTTTTTTCGTATCTTGTCAAATAATCTGTTGCGGTTTTGTTTGTTATTTCGGCTTTTTTTGCGCGGACACGGAAAAATTCCGAAAAAACCCCTTTACAAAGCGGAGAAAATGATATATAATATATGTGTATGTACATTTGAGAACTATAAGGAGTAGTATGCTATGGCAGTTGTATTTTTAGAGAACCTCAGATCGGAGCTTGACGCCTGCCGTCCCCTTATCAAGGAACTGCATGACGTCTATGATATCGAGAATGCGGGCGAGAAGATAGAAGAACTTCATGAAAAAGCCGCAGAGCCCGGCTTCTGGGATGACCCCGAGAAGTCGCAGGTGGTACTGCAGCAGACAAGAAATCTTGAAAGCAAGGTCGAGAGATATAACAAGTTCAACGGTGCGGCAGATGATATCGAGGTAATGATCGAGATGGCTGCCGAAGAGGACGAGGAAACTCAGGCGGAGCTGGTGGAAGAGATAAAGGCGGAGCTTGACAAGCTGAGAGCGGGACTTGACGCGGCATCGCTGGAAACTCTGCTGACAGGCGAGTATGACCACAACAATGCCATCCTCAATTTCCACGCGGGCGCCGGCGGCACCGAAGCGCAGGACTGGACAGAGATGCTCATAAGAATGTATACCAAATGGGCTGACAGTCACGGCTTCAATGCGAAGATAATGGATATACTGGAAGGCGGCGACGCAGGTATCAAGAGCTGCTCCATGTTCATCGAGGGCGAGAATGCCTACGGTTATCTGAAAAGCGAATCGGGCATACACAGACTTGTGCGCATCTCTCCTTTTGACAGTTCGGGAAGCAGACACACCTCATTCTCGGCGGTGGAGGTAATGCCCGAACTGGATGATAATATCGAGGTAGAGATCAGACCCGAAGATATCGAGATGGAGGTATACCGTGCCAGCGGTGCGGGCGGACAGCACATCAACAAGACTTCCTCTGCGGTAAGACTGATACACAAGCCCACAGGCATCGTCACAGCTTGCCAGACACAGCGTTCGCAGTTCCAGAACAAGGACTACGCCATGAAGATGCTGAAAGCCAAGCTGCTGGAGATCAAGGAAAGAGAACACCTTGAAAAGATCGAGGACATCAAGGGCGTACAGAAGGAGATCGCATGGGGCTCGCAGATACGTTCCTATGTGTTCATGCCTTATACTCTGGTAAAGGATCTCCGCACAGGCTATGAGTACAATAATGTCAAGGCTGTTATGGACGGCGACCTTGACGGCTTTATCAATTCTTATCTCAAAGCACTGTCGCTGGGCAATCTTGAAAAGAACTGACTATAATGATACAGAGGCTGTACACATTATGCGTACAGCCTCTCAGTCTGTCTCAAAACCCCATATTCCATTACGGATATGGGGTGAATTTATACC
>NZ_CAMHRZ010000328.1 GCF_946187255.1 uncultured Ruminococcus sp. | reverse complement strand
AAAATCGGCGTAAAGCTGCAATGCGTATATCAGCGCTGCAGCGAGTATCTGTGTGCCTGTGTAATTCAGGTGGTCGTTGGGTATGGTCATCACGGTACTCACAAGTCTGTCGGCAATGACCAGTTTTTTGAAAAAGCCCCAGCAGATAAGCAGAACGCCCTGCTTGAAATTCTCGAACCTGAGATCGTCACCCTTGTAAAGCTGATGTGCAAGGTCGCTGTAAAATGCGATGGGGCCCTGCACTATCTGCGGGAAGAAGGACACGAACAGCAGGAACTTGAAGAAATTGCGCTCCGCTGTGTACTTCTTGCGGTAGAGGTCGATGATATACCCCATAGACTGGAAGGTATAGAATGATATGCCCAGCGGCAGGAACAGCCCGAGATTAGGCACTTTTCCGCCGAAGTGTTTTAGCAGCACCGTCAGTGAATCCGCAAAGAAGTTATAGTATTTCAAAAACGCCAGTATACCGAAGTTCAGCACCAGCACCGAAGCGCATATCAGCTTTTTGTTGCGGGTAGCCTTGTCCTTGTAGGCGTTCTTTTCTTCCTTTGACCATTTGCCTTTCTGTGATTTGACAAATGCATCCGATGAAGCGATGTATTTTTCCAGCCATAATCCTCCGCCGTAGGTGGAAGCGGCTGTAAGTATGATAAAACCGATGTATTTGAGACAGACGATGGCATAGAACCCCATACTTGCCGCCAGGAGTACTCCCCAGCGCCATTTTTTGGGGGCAATGCCGTATACCACCAGGCAGACTGCCACATACAGGAGATAATTCAGTGATGTATATGTCAAGCTGTTACCTCCGCTACGGTGTATTCAGGGGATAGGTCTCGGTCAGTCCGCGTGAAAGCGTAAGACAATCCTTTTCGCTGTATAAAGCCACATTCGGCATTGCACGGGAAAGAAAAGCCGCAATGCCCTCTGCCACCGAGTACGCACCGCACTTTGAAAACACGATGATGTCTCCCCTGTCAAGCGCGGGCAGGCTAACCTTGCGCACAAGTATATCAGCAGTGGTGCAAAGGCTTCCGCAGAGGCAGTAGTCCTTTTCATCCCCCGACTTGTCAAGCACCTTTATGGGCGGCACTTTCATCGCCATGTTCTGACCATAATAGTTCAGCTGATTTATGCCGCCATCGCATATCACATAGTTTATGTCATTGGTGGTCTTGCTGTCCATTACTTTGGTCAGATAGCTGCCGCACTCCGCCGCGAAAAATCTGCCCATCTCAACAGTGAGGGGGTACTTTTCACCAAATGCGCGTACTGCCTCCGCTGCTTCATCAAGCAGCGCCATATCGGTATCTTCGGTGAAATCTTTGTAATACTCCACCGCAAGCCCTGTGCCGTATTCTATATGAGCCGGAACATAGTTATGCTCGTTTTTAAGCTCCTGACAAAGCTCGTCCAGCAAGTCGAGCTCTTTGGCGATGGTCTTCACCTTAGTCTTCTGCGTACCCGTGAAGTAGTGCAGACCTATGATATCAACGCCCTCAAATTCATCTCTGCGGTCTATGATATCCAGCAGATCGGTCTTGTCCATGCCGAACTGACTGCCGTGAGCGAGCCTGAGTATCAGCTTCACCCTGCCGCCGTTTTTAACAGCGCACTCGTTTATCAGACGGACGTGCAGTCTGCTCTCTGCAGTAAAAATCGCAACACCATCCTTGTATGCGCGGGCTATATCCTCTTCGGTCTTGTTGACCCCAGAGAATATTATCTTGTCGAGCGGAGCGTTCACCTTTTCGCATATACTCAGCTCACCCGGAGAACATACCTCGATATACGAAAACACCTCCGGAAGTCTTTTCAGCAGGAACGGATCCGCCTTTATGGAATAGCAAAGCCCGACCCTGTCACCAAAGGCTTTGTGGACCGCCTCCGCACGTCTTGCGAACACATCGGTGTCAAAGACGTAGCAGGGCGTGCCAAAGGTGAGAGCCGCCTTTTTCAGTATCTCTTCATTCATCAAAAGCACCCTGTATCAATCTTCGTCCTGCAGCTTCTCGATAAGTGCCATCATGCCCTCGATGCTGTTGAAGTTATCGGGCACCAGATTGCCCACCTCTATCTCTATATCGAACTCATCATTCAGCGCTGTCACCAGTGATACGATATCAAAGCTGTCCAGCACACCATCGGTGATGAGCTGTTTCTCATTCTCAAAATCCACGTCGGGTCTGATCTCTTCCAGTACACCCATAAGCTGTTCTTTCATTGTTTGTTCCTCCTTGATAATTTTACCTTTATATCATCATTTCCTTGAGCGCCTGCATATTCACCTTGCCGTTTGCAAGATGCGGCAGCTCATCCAGCTGCACGAGCTTTCTCGGCACCATAAAGCCGGGAAGTATCCCGCGGAAATGCACAGCAGCCTCCTTGACCGAAGCGGTACCTGTATAGAAAAGATATATGAGTTCCTTTTCTTTCAGGTACATGGCACAGCAGTCCTTTATGCTGTCAAGACGCATGGCAGCGCTCTCTATCTCGGAAAGCTCCACCCTATGACCAAGATGCTTTATCTGTCTGTCCTTGCGTCCTTTGAACTCCAGCACTCCATCCTCACGGAAAACGCCGTAGTCCCCTGTTTTATACATAAGCTCCCCGAATGCCTTGTTAAGCGGATTTTGCACGAAGGATCTTTCGGTAAGCTCTCTGTTATTATAATACCCCAGTGCGAGTATCGGTCCGCAGACGCATATCTCGCCCTGCTCCCCTGCTGTTACGGGCTTGTCGTTCTCGTCCAGCAGGAACACGCGGTAATTGCGGTAGGGTCTGCCGATGGGGAGAGTATCACCGTCGGATACAATGCCCTTCACCTCATGATAGGTACAGGAAGCCGTACATTCCGTGGGGCCATACTGGTTGACGAACTTTGTATCAGGCAGATTTTCCTGCCATACCCTCAGCGCACTGCATGGCATAACGGAGCCCGAGAAGCATACTTTTCTGAGGTACTGCGGTATCTCGCCCTCAAAAGCTTTCAGCTTTACCGCAATGGTGAAAACGGAAACGCTCCACCCAACGGCAGTTATCTTCCTCTCGTTCATCACCCTGAAAAGCTCCGCAGGCATCATGAAGCACTGCTTGGGTATGATGAACATGGATGCGCCCGTAAATACGGGTATATATATATCCCTTACAGCCGCGATATAATCCAGCGGCGACTGATTGCCCAGAGTATCACTGTCGTCTATACCCATGACCTCGATATACGCGCTTATATAGCACATCAGCGACATCATGGAAGTTATAACGCCCTTAGGCTTGCCTGTTGAGCCCGAAGTGAATATCACATAAAGCGGGTCGTCAGCGCAGGCATACCTAGCCACGTTATCAAGTGCGGGCTTAACTATATCATG
>NZ_CAMHRZ010000327.1 GCF_946187255.1 uncultured Ruminococcus sp. | reverse complement strand
GTTATCGGAAGCTCCCTGGCGGATACCCTGGGCGTGGGCGTGGGTGACGAAGTAAAACTGAGTTACGGAGATACGGACAAGAGGTTCCTCATCACGGGAATACAGCAGTCGGTGATAAATTCAAGGCTGTACATATCCGAAAAAGCCGCAGAGGATATCGGTGTGCAGATCGATAACAGCTCAATAAGGATAAGGGTCGATGATGTGACCGGCGAAAAGGTCGATGATGTGCTGGCGGAGATAAACTCGTGGAATGACAGCGGCATCATCAACACAAGGAACGAATACAAATTCCAGCACAGCTATGAGAACACGCCAGTTTATGCGGTGGGATTTGTGGTGCTGATACTAATAATACTGAATATAGTGACTGTCCTGCTGATAATCAGACTTCTTCTCAAGACCGTTTTCATAAAGAAAGAAAAGGAATTCGGCATCAAAAAAGCAGTGGGATTTACCAGCACACAGCTGAGATATCAGCTTTCATTATCGCTGATGCCAACATCGGTACTGGCAACTGCGGCAGGAGCAGCAGGCGGATATTTTCTAATAAATCCTCTTTTTACGGAGATACTTAAAGGCTACGGCATCAGGTCAGCAGACCTTATCGTTAAGCCTGTGATATCTGTGCTGACACTCATCACCGTCAGCGCAATGGTATTCATATTCAGCTTCCTTATGTCGGGCAGAATGAAAAAGCTGTCGGCGTACAAGCTGATACAGGAGTAATATCCGAAAAAATATCATATAAGCGAACTGTCTTATCCCTGTTTGAACCGGGGATAAGACTTTTTGCATGATTGACTTAGGTCATCTCTTATGATATAATGATGATAATGCATCTTACCTGCGATTTCTGCATCTTGCCGAGATTTGCTTGAAAAACGCCATATTTTGCAGTATGATGATATCAGCAAAACAAATGAAAGGTCGTGCTGATATGACAATACTACTTTTAACGGTGCTGATGATCACAGAGATCGCATTTATGATAACGGAGATCTCAAAGCTGTCCGGCAAAAAGGACTGGAACAAAAAACGTCTGCTTGCAGATATTATCGAGCTCGCCGCATTTGGCGTAATGCTGCTGCTGCCCGATATCGATCTGTCTTTCAGATTTAAAGGGCTGCTGTTCATACTCCTCATAAGACTTGCTTTTGCGGGTATCGGCTATCTCATCGGCAGAAAAAGCGATAAGCAAAAGTCTGCGGGCGGAAAGATAACAAGTCTTATCACAAGTGTGGTCATGTTCGTCTTTGCGCTGACTCCTGCGTTTCTTATCAAAAACTACAAAGGCAGACCACTGACAGGACAGTATACCCCCGTGACCTGCGCAGCTATCCTGACAGATACTTCAAGGACGGAAGAGTTTGAGCAGGACGGTTCGGCGCGTGAGGTGCCCGTACATCTTTATTATCCCGAAGAAGCGGAGGATATCGCAGATCATTCCCTACCGCTGGTGGTATTCAGTCACGGTGCTTTCGGCTGGTATCAGAGCAATATCTCCGCATACATGGAGCTTGCAAGCAACGGTTATGTGGTGGCAAGCATCGAGCATCCCTATCATTCGCTGTTCACACATGATACTTCGGGAAAGCTGATAACGGTGGACGGAGAATTCATGCAGAAGGTAAGTACTATCGGCAGCAGTGATGAGGAAGAGACCGAACGTGAAGAGGTATTTGAGACGGAATGCGAATGGATTGAGCTTCGCATAGCAGATATGGAATATGCCGTAGATATGCTCAAATCGGCAGCATCGGAAAATGAATTTTCGGACTGGACATTCACAGAGGGCGACAAAGCGCAGTTTGAAACGGCTGCAAGGCTCATTGATACTGATAAGATAGGTCTTATGGGACATTCTCTCGGCGGCGCGACTGCGGTGACTGTCGGCAGGCGTGATGATATCTCTGCGGTCATCGACATTGACGGAACAATGATCGGTGAACAGACGGGCTTTGAAAACGGGAAGTATGTCATCAACGAAGAGCCTTACACCACTCCCCTGCTGGTGATAGATAACGAGCAGGCACACAGCGATGCCCTTGAATGCAGGGATATCGGCTATGTTTACGCAAACAATGTCATACTCGACAACGCGGAGAATGCATACAACACATATTTCGTCGGAACAGGTCACATGAATTATACCGATCTTCCCCTTATTTCGCCATTCTTGGCAGAAAAGCTGGGCACAGGAGAGATAGACCCCGAAGAATGCACGGATACACTTAATAAGCTGATACTCGACTTCTATGACTGCTACCTTAAAGGACAGGGCGAGTTCAGCGTACAGGAACACTATTGAGGAAATTATGGATATACGGATCGTCAACATCGGAGAAAACAAGCAGGAATATATCGAGATAGGCTGCCGCAAAAGGGATGAGAATATCAACGAGATAGTTGCGTTTCTCAAATCCCGTCAGGGGGCAGTCGAGGGAACAAAAAACGACAGGCAGTATCAGCTGCCTGTTGTTGATATCTTCTATATCGAATCGGTGGATGACAGGACATTCATCTATCTTGAAAAGGACTGCTACGAATCCCGCAAAAAGCTGTATGAGTTTGAAGCTGTGCTTGCATCAAGGCGGTTTGCGAGGATATCAAAGTCGGTGGTCATCAATCTGATGAAGATCGTGTCCATCAGTCCCGCACTTAACGGGCGTTTTCTCTGCAGGCTGACGAACGGGGAAGAAGTCATAATCTCCCGCAAATATGTACCCGACATCAGAGAAAGGCTAAAGGGGTGAAGCAAATGAAAGACCGTTTCAAGGAGATCACGGGCAGCTATTTTATATCCGTTACGCTGATTAATGTTGCGATATTCGCAACGGGAACGTTGTTCCGCCCCGAACAGAGATTTGGCTACGAAGCCTTTTTATCGCCGCTGATATTCGGCTTTCTCACCGTTATCCCGACACTGATAATGTATTCAAAAAAGGAACTTTCGATAAGACAGTTATTATTCCGCAAAGCGATACAGCTGATACTTGACATTGTGATAGTGATAGCAGTGATATTCGCGGGAAACGAGATGAACAGCGAGACTGTGACCGCAGCCATCGGTATATCTGTAAGTATAATCATAGTGTTTGCGGCTGTTCACGTTATCGAATGGCTGTTGGAAAGGCGCACCGCAAAGCAGCTGACAGAACAGCTGGCGGCATTCCAGAAACGCAATTCGGTATGATAATTATATAGCTTTTGTTCGTCAGGCGGCTCAGGCTGTCTGACGAATTTCTTTCTCATATGCAAAAAAGCAGAGGCATCCGAAGATACCTCTGCGATATGACACCCTGTCGGGATATGATATCTTTACTTTCTGTTTTTTCTTGCTATAACACAGAGTGCGCTGCTGAGAAGTGCGA
>NZ_CAMHRZ010000326.1 GCF_946187255.1 uncultured Ruminococcus sp. | reverse complement strand
GTAGGCGGTGCTGTGGGGCATAATCCTGTTTCTATTATCATTCCCTGCCACAGAGTAGTCGGTACGGACGGCAGCCTGACGGGTTATGCGGGCGGACTGGATAGGAAGATTGCTTTGCTGAGGTTGGAGAATCCCGGGCTGGAGAAAGATACGGGATAAAAGCTCCGAACTTGACACAAACACTATGTTATTGTATAATAAGAAAAATGTGGACTGATGAAAACTAAACATGTGATCACCGAGCACGTCCAGACACGGAGGCACAAAATGAAACCCAAAAACAACATAACTCCTCGCTCAAGCGCTGCCGAGTATCTAACATACATCGCAGCTGTCGGAGAGCAGGAGGACAGCATAGAAATTCGCTACGAGGACGAAAATATATGGCTGACACAGAAGATGATGGCGACTCTTTATGATGTCAGTCTGTCAACGATAAACGAGCATATTAAAAAGATTTTTTCATTTGAACTTTCAGATAACGGATATAAGGAATTAGAGCTTGGAAGAAGCTTCAGTTATTCGGAAATTCCGAATAACTGCGTCTGATGGAAAAAACTACAACACTAACCACTACAATCTCCAAATGATAATCGCAGTCGGCTTCAAGGTCAATAACGAGCGGGCGGTGCAGTTCCGCAAGTGGGCTAACACCATCGTCAAAGAGTTCACCATCAAGGGCTGGGTCATGGACGACGAGCGGCTAAAAAACGGCGGCACCGTGCTGACCGAGAAGTACTTCGATCAGCTGCTGGAAAAGATCAGGGAGATACGGCTGTCGGAACGCAGATTCTACCAGAAGATTACCGACATTTACGCCACCTCGCTGGACTACGACAAGACCTCAAATGCGACCAAGCAGTTTTTTGCAAAGGTGCAGAACAAACTGCACTACGCTGTTCACGGGCATACGGCGGCTGAACTGATTTATGAGCGTGCCGATGCCGAGAAGCCGCACATGGGGCTGACCACATGGGCTGATGCGCCCGACGGAAAGATCATGAAAAGCGATGTGACCGTTGCGAAGAACTATCTCAGCGAGACGGAAATGCGCTCGCTGGAAAGGATAGTTTCGGCTTATCTCGACCTCGCCGAAGACCGTGCCGAGCGGCATATCCCCATGACTATGAAAGATTGGAGCAAGCGTCTTGATCTGTTTTTGATGGCAGACGACCGTGAGATCTTGCAGGACGCAGGAAAGATAACCGCCGAGATCGCAAAGGCGAAAGCGGAGACTGAGTTCGAGAAGTACCGTGTCGTTCAGGACAGGCTGTTTATGTCGGACTTTGACAGGTATCTGCTGGAGCTGGAAGAGATGGGGAGCGAGTAACGTCTGATGCTCTTACATTTGACATAACTAAGTAGTTTTCAGAGGAGTTGAGTTGGAGCTGTGATGATGAGCAGTAGTCAGGAAATTGCGGAGAGGTTTCCGCTTTTCAACAGGATAAAACACGACCACGATATCAGCGTGTATATAAAAGCGCAAAATGAATCAATGCAGGCAATGGGTTATACGGAGCACAGTTTTGCTCACATTGGTGTTGTTGCCGAGCGTGTGGGGTACATACTTGAAACATTAGGTGTAGACGATCACACCATAGACCTTGCTTTGACGGCAGCCTGGATGCATGATCTGGGAAATGTCATAAACCGTGAGGATCACAGTCAGTCGGGTGCTATGATGACCTTTTATCTGCTTGATAAAATGGGGATCCCGGCTGAGGATATAGCACCGATAATCAAAGCGATCGGCAACCATGATGAGGGCTGCGGCTTGCCGGTTAGCAATATCGCTGCGGCACTTATTCTGGCTGATAAATCTGATGTCAGAAGAAGCAGGGTCCAGGATAATGACAAAAGAAATTTTGATATCCATGACAGAGTAAACTATTCTGTCAAGTCTTCCGTGCTGAAGATCAATTGATACAAGATACGGAGAAATAGGCGAGTATTTCGAGATATTCATGGAGCGTATGCTGCTTTGCCGCAAAGCTGCCGATTTTCTTGATCTTGAATTTCATCTTATCATAAACGAGCAGACTCTGATGTGACACTTGAAATCCACATAGAGATGTGCTATAATTGTATTCAGTTACATAGTTTCATTCCTATGCAAGGAGGACATCCGAATGCTAAAGATCTTTTACGGCGAGCCGACTGCCGATAATTATATATTCAATCCCGATGCGTTTTTCAATAACACATATGAAGACAGCTGGATAACCGAACCGCTTTCCGTGCAGATGATTAAGGATATCGATGGCTCGGATGTTATCGGTCCGCGGGTGATCGACAGTCCGTTTCTCGGCTCGATACCTACCGAACGTCTTTCGGGCGGTGTTAAAACGCTTATCCTAATGAGCAAGGATCATTCACATATTTTCAATGCTTCTGCCTGCGGTGACAACTGCGCCAAGTGGATTCTGCATATTGCAGAGGAACTCCAAAAGCAGGGGAAAGATCTTCTGATACGTCTTGGGTATCTGATGGACTTCGGTGAGCAGCCGTTTGAGATAGAGATCATCAATCTAGGCAAGGTAGTTCACAACAGTAAAGAACTTGCGGAAGCTGTTCTCGACAATGCGTTGATATAAGGGGGCGGCAGAATGATCGGCAAGTACGAGATCGAGATATATAATAACCGCGTCCATTATTTCCTTACAGTAAAACGCAATATCACGATACTCCAGGGCAACAGCGCAACCGGTAAGACCGAGCTTATACGGTTGATAGGAGATTATGAGCAGAACGGCACTTCGTCGGGGATAACAATTAAGTCTGATGTCAGATGTACCGTTTTGACGAATATCGACTGGGAACTCAGACTGAATGCTTTACACGGGACTATCATTTTTATTGACGAGACAGCAGGTTTTATAAGATCAAAGGAATTTGCGGAATATGTCCGCGGTTCGGATAACTATTTCGTTATAGTTACAAGAGACGATCTGAGTCAGCTTCCGTACAGCGTCGAGGAGATTTACGGTCTGAGGACTGATACGTCGAAATATCAGGTGTTCAAGAAAGTCTATAATGAGACGTACAAGCTGTATAATATCGATACGGTCAGACGGATAAATCCGGATATGGTCATCACAGAGGATTCAAACTCCGGGCATCAGTGTTTTGAGCAGATTTTTGACTGCCCCTGCAAAACAGCGGGCGGAAAAAGCAACGTGTATGATAAGATTCGCAAAGCGGAAGACGGGCAGCTGCTTGTTATCGTAGACGGTGCGGCGTTTGGAGCCGAGATGGGCAAGGTATCAAGATACCTGAAACAGAGTAAGAAAGACTGCACTCTGTACGCACCGGAATCCTTTGAATATCTCATTTTGAGAGCAGGCATTCTTGATATTCCGGAGGATATACTCAATGAAACAT
>NZ_CAMHRZ010000325.1 GCF_946187255.1 uncultured Ruminococcus sp. | reverse complement strand
ATCAGCGGCGAAGCTCGATGATCTCTCGACCCGAAGAATGAGGGGCGACCTGCCCCCGCACTCTGTGGTGCTTTCCGTTAGATAACTCTGTGCGCTGAACCCTATCACGGGTAAATCTGCCTTAAACACAAGGGACTGATGGACGACCGCTCGGAGACGCTTCGCTGTCCTCGCTGGTAGACGCGCGGCAATGTATTTACGCCGAAAGAAAGAGCGTGGACGTTTGTTTGTCCACGCTCCGTTGTTTGTGTATTGCCGCGCTTTACTAGAGCGTCGGTTTTGTGTGCTAATAATACACGGTTTCCGCGTCGCTTTGGTGCCTTGACCGAGAGGCTCTGCCTCTCGAGCTCTCCGCAAGCCTGCTAGCGCGAGGCTTGACCGCGCGCTTTATTTCACGGCTTAGTTTGTGATTGGCGCTAGTTTGTTTCCGCGTTCCCTTGTTTCAGAAAAGCTAACCCACGCTCACACCATAATTATGAATTATGAATTACTTCACCGTGACGTAGAACGACTTCTTGAACACATCCGCATTCACCCACTGTCCGTTGACTTTCGCAAGCACTACCAGTCTGTACGTTCCCGCGCCTACCTGCGGTGATGTCCATGTGGTCACAGAACCGTCCACCTGCTTCTTGACTACCCATTTGTTAGCCTGATATACGCCGATGCCATACTTCTCAGCCCCCGGGACTTTACTCCACTTGAAGCCTATCTTATTGTCCTTTACCTGCGTCTGCACCACAGGATACAGGCTTACTGCCGCTTCATTGGGCGTTACCGTGATGGCATTGCTGACATCCATTTCCCATTCGCCGTCAAGCATAGTCACTACCGCAACTTTATACTCGGTACCCGCTTTCAGGTTCTTCAGGGTATATGTTGTATCCGTCGTCTTGTCCAGCAGCTGCCATTCTCCGTCAACAAAGCCTGCTATGCCGTACTTCTCCGCATCATAAACTGCGTTCCAGCTGAGCTTTACGGAGCCATCGCCCTTTTCATAGGAAAGGGTCGGAGGAGTGTAGGGCTGTACATAATGCACAGTTGCTCTCTTTAAGCTCTCATTGCCCGATCCTACGCTGATAGCCGCCCACTGTGCCTGCGTGCCGCTGTAGTATATGTCTTTAAGTCCCGTACAATAATAGAATGCATAATCATCGATGCTTGTAACGCTGGCGGGAATAGTTATCTTTTTCAGAGATAAGCAGACACCGAACGACAGATAGCCGATATCGGTCAGCGTGTCGGGGAGCTTTACCTCTTCGAGATATTTGCTTTCTCTGAAACATTCGTCATTTACGGTTGTTACACCTTTGGGTATAACTACCTTTGTCTTGTTCAGCGCTGCGGGCATACAAATCACCTTTGTCTTTGCGGCGTTATAGAGTATGCCGTCGGAAACGCGGAGATAGGGGCTTTTCCCTGCAACGGTGATAGTCGTGAGCTGGCTGCATCCCGTTACCAGACCGCTAAAACCTTTGTAATCAGTGGCAAAGAGATCTGCGGTGGAAGGTAAATGTATCTCTTTCAGGTTCTGACAATCGCCTGCGAAAAGACCTCCTATGGTCTTCACGCCCTCGCTGATCTCTATGGTCTTTACGGTGCTGTTCTCGCTGAAAGTATCCTTGACGATGCCCTCCACAGGACAGCCGTTTATTTCCGCAGGCACCACTACATTCTGTCCGCTGCCCTTATAGGCGGTTATGACTGTCTTATCCAGTGAGGGGTAGTACTCGAAGTCACCATCTGTCCATTTTTCAGCACTCGTAGCACTTTCATAGTTGCTTGAAGCGTAGGTATAATTATCCGTAAAGGGACTTGTGAGGAACGAACTGTCGGTAGAATGGGAAGGCATACTGCCTGCGGTCTTCAGGAAGTATTTGTACTCATTGTTGTAGTTGAGATACCTGTAGGTCTGCTTGTAGCTGTCGTTGGTGGCATCAAGGTAATAGTACTTGCCGTTCAGCCTTACGATGTTCCATGCGTGGTTGCCGCCGTTGAGCTTGCCTGTGACAACCCGGCAGTCTATACCCGCTTTTAGCATAAGATCGTATACTGCAAGGGCATATCCCTGACATACAGCTTTCCTTTCGCAAAGTGCCGCATAGCCCGAATACTTTTTCACATTTGAATCATCATAGGCATTCTCATGATCGTATTCCACATTCTGACATACATAGTTGTAGATCGCAAATATCTTGTCACGGTCGCTCTTGCCGTCGAGATCGAGATATTCTATTATCCTGTCAGCCTTTTCATCAGCCGCCGCCTGCTGTTCCGCCGTTGTGTTATAGCCTATCCCGAAATAACAGGTCATCGTTACAGTGCGGTCCTTGTTATAGGTATAACTGCCCCAGTACTGCGTGGAAATAAGATGGTAATAAAGCCAGTCTCCCTCCATCGCTTCGCCCGTGTGAGACACAGCCTCATTGAATATCTCCTTCATGATCTCATAGGGGTCATCGGGGATCGATTTCAGTACAACATCCACCGAGATGACTTCCTCACAGGCTTTCATCGACTCTCTCAGCTTTGCCGCCTGCTCGGGATACTTCATAGTCACCGTCTCCGCCTGAGCGGTGATCACCTGTGAAAAGGCGATGCCGCTGTTGCTCAGCGGTGCCGCACAGCCAAGCAGCATCGCCGCAGAAGTCAGCCCCGTTATGATACGTTTATTCATTATATACACCTCCTGAAAAGATAAAAAAACAATGCGCCGCCGACGCATTGCCAATGATATGAGCACAGACCGCGTTTACGGCAGCCCCACAGCTTTGGGCTGATCATACAGTTATGTACTCACACCCGCCGCCGTGAAATTTAGTATAAGTTACTATAATTTATTATACACACAAATCTGTTTTTGTCAAGTATTTAAGAATGTAAATTTCTGCCAACACAATAGCGATCCGCCTTAAAATTCTCACAAAACCCATATATCCAGGCTTTTGCGACCGGATCTTGTGAATTTAAAAAGTTGGATCGCTATAAAATCTGCGTTTTAGACATAAGACGAATATGATTTTTGGTGAAATAACAGAGGGATACCCCCGCCGAAAGGCATGAAAAAACCGTACAGACGATGCATCCGCACGGTATTGTGGCGATGAAGCGGTCACACCGGGATTTGAACCCGGACATCGGAATACTCCGATTACTCACGGTTTAGCAAACCGCTGCCTTACCAATTAGGCTTATATGACCATAGCTTACAAAGCGCACAGTGTTCGCACCTGCGCTGCTGCGGCTTTGCAGTCCGCCGAAATATCCGTGAGGAGACTCGAACTCCTAAAACCTTGGGTCTAAGCCAAGTATGTATGCCAAATTCCATCACACGGACGTATGAATTCAGTGGGCAAAGCGCTGCAATCGCCGCTATGCATACTTGCCCATAAGGTTGACCGGCGGGAATCGAA
>NZ_CAMHRZ010000324.1 GCF_946187255.1 uncultured Ruminococcus sp. | reverse complement strand
ATCCATAAATACCCCGCATTTGCGCATATCAAGGCTGGCACCGCCGCCGCAGGGAGTGCCTATCCCCACTACCCGGGCTCCGTCACCGTAGAACCTGAAAGAACAGTCGTCCATGCCCACTGTGGAATTGCCCCGCACAGAACCCGCACCTGCGCCGTTGAGCGCGTTGAGTTCAAGCAGGATGGAGCAGTTGCGCATGACGATGTCCGCATCCCCATATGTCGAGCCGATGCAGGTCACGTCCTGACCGTTGGTGTCGATGAAGATGTGTCCGCTGAGTATCCGTATCTTTCCGCCCAGCCCCGAACCTATGCAGTTGCCGTTGTTGCCGTGTGCGTTTATCTCTATGGTGCCGGTCTGGGCGAATACCATCTTGCCGTGTTCCTCGTCCATGCCGCCGCCGAAGCCGTAAAAGTCTATCGTCCGCAGGTCGAGTTTCAGGTAGCCGTCACCCTCCACCGTCAGCTTTGAGGTTGGGGGAACGTGTACGCCAGTGTTGCGCAGTGTATTCTCACCCGTCATCACAAGGGTCACGTCGTTGTTGTCCCCCAGATCGATGCAGGGGGCTTTTATGTCGTTTGAGAGCCACACGTTTTCAAGGGTCAGCCGCCCCGAATAATCGGGCTCTGTTATGATATGCACGTTGGTCTTCATGCCGGGGGTGCCCACAAGGGTTATATCTTTGTATATCATCCCGCTTCTGCCCAGGACTATCTCCGTCACGCCGTCCTTAATCAGCAGGGGCAGGGAGACACGGCTGGTCTTGCCCGCGATGTACTGCTTTTCCGCACTGCCCCGCAGGAACTCCTTGTGACAGCGCCTGATCTCCTCGCGCACGCCCGCGTCTATCTCCCGCAGGAAAGCCGACTGGGGTCTTGCGATGTAGAAGCCCTGTATCAGGTCTGCACCGAGAAGTATCACAGTGCGCAGTTCTTCCGCCGTTTCAACGCCCTCAGCCAGTGCCAGTATGTCGTTGTCGTGGCAGAAGGAGATTATCTCCCTGACGAAATGGGTCTTCTGGGGCTTGTTCTGTATATCGCTGAGCAGTGAGCGGTCTATCTTGACGTAGTTGGGCATATACCTCAGCAGGTTGCTGACGTTTGAGTACCCCGTGCCGTAGTCGTCAACGGCGATCTTCACATCAAGTCTGCGGAACCTGGCTTTCATCTCATCCAGTTCATCGTCCGAAAGCTCCGATTCCTCCGTCAGCTCCACCACCACCGTGTCCGAGAGCCTGCCAAGATATCTCTCCACCTGCTCCGTGTCCTCATCGCCCAGTTTCACACCGGGGATGCTGTTTATGAACATCTTGGCGCCTTTCAGCTTGTCCATATTCTCGTCGGTGATCTTCAGCACGTTGAGGAAAGTCGCCCTTTCCACATCCGCCAGACGGTTCTGCATATCGGCGTACTTGACTATCGAAAGGGGCGGCACACGCTTGGGCGTGGCAGAGCGCATCAGCGCTTCGTAGGAATACACAGCGCCGTCCACCGTATTGACTATGGGCTGGAAACGGTAGGTCAGCAGGTTGCTGTCCAGAATTTTGCTCACAAGTTCGTAATCCGCCTTTTCATCATCGTCCAGCTTTTCAAAGGCAGCCGACATTGCGGACATCTTGCCGCTTTTAAGTCGCTCCACCAGTGCAGTGGTGTACTGCAAAGTCAGGTATCTGCGCAGACTTTCCAGCTCGCGGGCGATGACTCCCAGCCACCTGCGGTACACCTCGTCATAGCTGCGGGGCACGCTGCCGTATTCCACCGCCGCATAGCCGAAGCAGGAATTCTCCGAAAATACAGGGGAGAAGAACACAGCACGGGGATATTCGCCCTCTTCGTCCAGTCCGGGCAGCATATCCTCCGAACGGAACGTCCTGCCCAAACCTGCGATGCCGTCCTTGCGGCTGCTGTTGTAGCGCACCGCGTATATCATATTCTCGGGGTAGCCGTCATTGGGCACGGATATCTCCCCGCGCCCCATAGACTTCCACTTGCTGCACAAAGCCAGGTGGAAAGATGTGGCACCCTTTATCTGGTAGGCATAGGAATAGCACATCCCCAGCATATCCTCCAGCTTGGTCTGTTCCAGCAGGTCTTCCGCCATAGTTGAGTTGGTGGAATCAAAGCCCTCCTCTGAGATAACGGTGCTCCATTCACGGCGCTTCATCTCAAATTCGGGTATATTCGTCTCGGTGCATCCGCAGCTCTCGCCTATTACGAGATAGGGCTCTGCGGTGAATTTTGCGGGCTCTCTGCCGAATATCCTGTCGTTTATATATCTCGCCGCATACCTGCCCGTATCTTCGGCGGGTATCAGCGTTGAAGTCAGCGACTTGGGCGCAGTCTGCCCCTCAAAGGTGGAATCATAGCTCACCACAGCGATATCATCGGGTATCTTCACGCCTGCGGCTGTCAGCCCTTTGCAAAGACCTATCGCCATAGCGTCATTGGCGCACACCACCGCCTGCGGGAGTTCACGCTCGCTGCTGATAAGCTCATCAGCAATAGCTTCACCGCTGTTATACCAGAAATCGCCGTAGAATATCCTGTCCTCATCGGGAGTTATACCGTGCATGGTCAGGGCTTCCTTGAAGGCATCCAGTCTCATCTGAGCGTGCTTGTGCCCGCGTCTTCCCGAAAGATAGGCGATATCCCTGTATCCGTGGACTTCAACGAGATGGGAGACCAGTTCTATTACCGCACTGCGGCAGCTGGTGAACACACTGGGGAAGTATTTGCTTTCCTGTTCAACAACGAGCACAGGTTTCGGGAACTCGTTATGCAGGCGTTCTTCCAGTCCCTGAGCGGCACCTGCGGTCTGGATAGTATCCTTGAGTATCACCGCTCCGTCGAACTTATCGGGCTGCATGAGTGAGAATATATTGCTCTCACCTTTTTCTCTGCGGGTGGAGTTCTGATATTTATGCTGCATGGAAAACACGCACACGTTCATATCGAGAGCGAATGCGTTGGCAAGAAAACCTGTTATGAATTTACTCTGGTAGCTTTCATCCGCCTGACCGACGAAGAGAGCGATACGTTTCCTTTTATTCTCCATAGTGTGAACCTCATGATCTCACGGTGAGTGCGCTGTTCTTTGTGCGCTTGTTATATATTATAACACATTTATTCACAAAATGCAATATTTTTCGCGAGAGATTATGTGAAAATTTGACAGAGGGCTAGTCAATTCATAATGCTATTTTAAATGGGGGGACGGAGCCCCCCATACCCCCTCTGCGCGCCAAAACCCTCACGCCCGAGAAAGCTAGCGACTTTTTGCACTCTGGTCGCTACGCTCCCGACGTTCAAAAAATCGCTAGGGGCGTTCGGGCTTTTGGCTTGCCTGCCACGCGGCAGCAAACAAACGCCAACAGCAAAGCCAGCCGTGAACCAAAGCGCGCGGTCAAGCCTCGCGCCAGCAGGCTTGCGGAGAGCT